>NZ_JAALGV010000022.1:0-145701 GCF_011174875.1 Acinetobacter sp. GFQ9D191M | reverse complement strand
AAGTGTCAACAGACCCTAATCTGCCGCATTAAGGGTTTTGATTTTGAGCCAGTATTTCCAGGTATAAGTGGGCCACAAGGCAAAATTTTTCCCACCTTCCTGTTGATACCAGCTGACACAGCCAGATTGCCAGACCGTATTGTCCAGCATATGTTGGACATCCTGGTTGAATTTTTCCTGTACCTGATCTTTGACCACAATTGCATCACTATGTGATTGATCCACTAGGGCGATCATTTGCAGGATATAACTTACTTGCGCTTCAATCATGAAAAGGACTGAATTATGTGCCAGCACAGTATTTGGCCCTAATAACTGGAACAGGTTCGGAAAACCTTTCACACAGATTCCATAATAGCTTTCGGCACCATCTTTCCAGACATCATTTAAGTGAATGCCATTCAGGCCAGTGCAGTCAAAATTTTTCAGATAAATTCTTGGATCAGTAATAAATCCGGTACCGTAGATCAGGCAGTCAATCGGACGTTCTTTACCATCTACTGTAATAATACTGTTTTCAGTCACTTCACAAATGCCTTCAGTAACCAGTTCCACATTTTTACGGTTAAAGGTAGGGAAATATTGATTAGACACCAGAATCCGTTTACAGCCCATGATGTAGCCTGGAGTTAACTTCTTGGCAGTTTCCTTGTCCTTGACCTGATAGCGAATATAAGCTTCAGCCAGTTTCTGAGCATATTTCATGACAGTTGGTTTAACGATAGGCACCACGCGTGATTCATTGGACCAGTACAGGCGAATCCGGTGTAACTTGCGGAACCATTCATATTTGGAAAATAGCTTTTTTTCCAGGTCATGATATAGGCGCTCATCCCGTGGAATAACCCAAGCCGCAGTACGTTGCAAGACATAGAGCTGTTTGCATTCGGGTGCAATTTCAGGGATATATTGAATTGCACTGCCACCAGTCCCAATCGATGCAACATTTTTTCCCTTGAGATCATAATGATGATCCCAGTGAGAAGAGTGAAAGATTTTACCCTTAAATTTTTCAATGCCCGTAATATGAGGAATTTGAGGAACATGTAAAGGACCAGAGGCAAATACTACAAACTGGGCTTCCAGAATGCTTTGATCCTGCAGATGGATCTGCCATAAGCATCGGTCTTGCTGGTAATGAACCCCAAGTACTTCGGTATTCAGCCGAGCAAAAGCCCGAAGATTATAATGACTGACTAAATCCTGAATATAGCTAAAAATTTCCGGTGCTTCGGCATAGCGTTTTGACCAGTCAGTTTTGGGAGCAAAGGAAAGGGAATACATATGTGATTGCACATCACAGGCTGCTCCCGGATACTGATTATCGCGCCAGGTTCCACCAAAATCGCTATCTTTTTCTAAAATAATAAAATTATGGATGCCTTGCTGCTGTAAACGTATTGCCATCGCTATCCCGCCAAAACCGGCACCGATAATGGCCACTTTGGTATAAGGATGGGTGTGGGTAGGGCTTGTATTGTCCAGTATCTTCGCATTCCTTGCTTATTTTAATAATGGATAATTATCTTGATTTATTAACTGGCTATTAGATATAAAATTGATCTAAACGGCAATAGCCGACGGTTTATTTTTATAGTACAACTAGAGCTATCACATTGTATTTGTATGGTTATGAAACGTTCTGTTCTCAGTCTGATGTATCTGATCCAGGGCATGCGCAAGGCTGGCATAGAGGTCGATCAAAAACTGCAAAATATCGGCTTGCGTGTTGATGCGCTTGATCCGACTTCAATTATTCACCCAAGCGTGGAATATGATGTGCTCAAGGTGGTGGGTCAGGATATCCAGCCAGAACAGGGTTTATTGATCGGCCAGCATTATGCTTTGGCAGGTTATGGGCCTTTGCTGATGTTGCTGGTGACCAGTCCAACCGTACGTGATGCGATGCATCAGGTGATTCGTTTTCAGCAATTGACGCATCTTACCGGTCAGTTGGGAGTGGAGCAAAGTGAGTACCGCAGTGCGCTTTGCTATTATCCCAAGAAAACGGAAGATCATCTGGGAATGCTGGTCGCGCAAGCTGAGATTTCAGGTACTTTCAAGTTCATTCGCGATATTTACAAGATGATGGGTTTGTCCAAGCCTGACTTGCAGATTGAACTGCCTTTCGCCGCACCGGAACAACCTGCTACCCAGAAAATCTATCATGATTATTATGGAACACAGGTACAGTTTGGTGCTGCAAGAGCTGCATTCTGGTTTGATGAGGCCATTTTGGATATCCGAATTCCTTCAGCAGATGCGGAGACCTTTGCAGTCTATGAAGCAAAGTGTCTGACTGAACTGGAACGTCTGGCGGAAGATGCTGATGTCCCGACTGTGGTACAGCGAGTACAGGATTATCTGGAGCTGCAAACCGGTTTGATGCCAAGTATGGCTGAAACGGCTCAGGCTCTGAATATTCCAGAACGTACTTTACGCCATCAATTACAGCAGTTCGATACCAGTTATAAACAGATTCGCGAAGAGATTATTAAAGATAAAGCTTTGCGACTCATTGAATATAAACAGTATTCGATTGAAATGATTGCAGAGTTGTTGGGTTATTCCGAACCGGCTGCTTTTAACCATGCCTTTAAGCGTTGGTTTGGGCAAAGTCCTCGGCAATATATAAAATAGCCTAAGTTAGTTAATGCCAAAGTGTTATAGTGTGCGTTCTAAACTCCGCTATAATTAAACAGATCCTGAATAGTACGAAACCTATGTCCGATTTTAATTCACAGCACAGCACCGCTTTTAGTCCGATCTCTCCTGCAGAACGTTATGCACAGGCTTTGTCTTCAGGACAGTTTATGCCTGATGATGCACAGGCCATGGCAGTACATGAGCTGAATCGTACCTGGCTGGAATTAATTCAGCGCTTCAAAGCGTCTAAAAAAGCCTTTCGCCGTTTTCGTCGTCAGACTTCGCCAAAAGGCGTATATATGTGGGGCGGAGTAGGTCGTGGCAAGACCTGGCTCATGGATCAGTTTTATGAATCGATTCCATTTCGCCGTAAAACCCGTATGCACTTTCACCATTTCATGCAACATGTGCATCGTGAATTAAACAAGCTTTCGGGTCAGCGCAATCCTCTGGATCTGGTAGCGGATCAGATTTATAAAGATGCTGTGGTGATCTGTTTTGATGAATTCTTTGTATCTAACGTGACAGATGCCATGATCCTGAGTGATCTGTTCCAGAAGCTGTTTGAGCGTGGCATTACGCTGGTGGCAACTTCGAACATTGCACCAGATGGTTTATATAAAAATGGGATTCACCGTGACCGTTTTCTGCCAACCATTGAAATGGTCAAGAAAAACTGTGTCATTCTGAATGTAGATGCCGGTGTGGATTACCGTTTACGTGTCTTAAAGCAGGCGCAATTATTCAAATATCCACTAACGCATGATAATAAAAATTGGTTGGCACATCGCTATACCGCACTGACTCAAACCCAAACCTCTTCTCAAGAGCCAATCATCATCAATAACCGCATTGTGGAAACTGTGGCCCATACTGAAGATGTCTTGTGGTGTGAGTTCTCTGAACTATGTCTAAAACCGCGTAGTCCAGCTGACTTCATTGAAATTGCGAATATTTACAATACGGTATTAGTCAGCAATGTGCCGCATTTAACCGATTTCCTGAATGATGCCACACGCCGTTTCATTTATCTGGTCGATGAATTTTATGACCGTGGAGTCAAATTACTATTGACCTCAGAAGATAATATCGTTGATCTTTATAAAGGTGAGCGACTGGCTTTCGAAATTGAACGGACTCGTTCACGCTTATTGGAAATGCAGTCAGATGAATACCTGCATTCTGAACATCGCCAGATCGAGAAAATAGCTTCAAGTGAGCCTGAATAAATACAACAAGCGCTGGTCATGACCGGCGCTTTTTTATGCATTCCATTGCGTCAAAGATCGACAAGCTCAGCCAAACATGGCTTAATCTTGATCTAAATATGACCTTGTATAAAAAGAACGGACAACTTTTATTCAAAAATCTGAACTTAAGTCTAATTTCTACATTTCAAAAACTTTATACACTGTCATGAGGGTATTTAGCAGGATGATATTGCATCGTGTGTGACATCATTTAATAAGAATATGAGGGTATTCTTATTAGAAAAATGCTCATTATTTTGCGGTGTGATAGTACTATTCAGCTAGATTTTAATCGGTATACTAGAATCTCTTGTATAAAAAGTAGCAATATCAGGAAAGACAATGACTGCACGTATTCAAAAAGGCAAGTTAGCGATTGCTAAAGAACTTTACGATTTTATCGAAAATGAAGCACTACCAGGTTCTGGTTTGGACAGCGAAACATACTGGAAGAACTTTGAACAAGTCGTTGTTGATCTTAGCCCTAAAAACAAAGCACTTTTGGCTAAGCGTGATGATATTCAAGCTAAAATTGATGAATGGCATCGCAATAACACATTTGAATTACAAGCTTACAAAGCTTTCTTGACTGAAATTGGCTACTTATTACCAGAAGTAGAAGATTTCCAGATCAGCACTGAAAATGTAGACGAAGAGATTGCACTATTGGCTGGCCCACAGCTGGTAGTTCCAGTACGTAATGCACGTTACTGCCTGAACGCAGCGAATGCACGCTGGGGTTCTTTATACGACGCTTTATACGGCTTCGACGTGATCTCTGAAGAAGATGGTGCTGAAAAAGGTAAAGGCTATAACCCGAAACGTGGTGAGAAAGTTATCGCATTCGCGAAAAACTTCTTAAATGAAACATTCCCGCTGGCACAAGGTTCACATGCTGATGCAACCAAATATGCAGTTGAAGGTAATGCACTGGTTGTAACGCTGAAAGACGGCTCTACCACAACTGTTGCGGATAGCTCTAAATTCGTTGGTTACAATGGCGAAGCTTCTGCACCGACTGAAATTGTATTGAAAAATAACGGCCTGCATGCGATCATCCAGATTGATGCAAACAGCCCAATTGGCCAAACAGATGCTGCAGGCGTAAAAGACGTTGTGCTTGAAGCAGCTGTAACGACGATTCAGGACTTGGAAGACTCTGTTGCAGCAGTTGATGCTGAAGAAAAAGTAGAAGGCTACCGTAACTGGTTAGGCTTGATGAAAGGTACGCTTGAAGAGTCTATCGAGAAAAATGGCAAGACCATTACCCGTAAACTAAATGCTGACCGTACTTTCAAAAATGTTGAAGGCGGTGAGACCAAGGTTCATGGCCGTTCATTGATGCTGCTTCGTAACGTGGGTCACTTGATGACAAACCCGGCGATCCTTGTAGATGGCGAAGAAATTTATGAAGGCATTATGGATGCATTGGTAACTCCATTGCTTTCTGTGGCTGATATCCGTGGTGAGAACACGATCAAGAACTCACGTACCGGTTCTATGTACATCGTTAAGCCAAAAATGCACGGTCCGGAAGAAGTTGCATTTGCGGTTGAACTGTTTGAACGTGCTGAACAGGCGCTTGGTTTACCTGCGAAAACGCTGAAAATTGGTATCATGGATGAAGAGCGTCGTACTTCGGTTAACCTGAAAAACTGTATTGCTCAGGCAAAAGACCGTACCATCTTCATTAACACCGGTTTCATGGATCGTACAGGTGATGAAATCCATACCTTCATGGAAGCAGGTCCGTTCGTGCGTAAAGGCGAAATCAAAGGCCAAAAATGGTTCCCAGCTTACGAAAACCGTAACGTCATGGTAGGTCTACAAACAGGTCTACGTGGTAAAGCACAGATTGGTAAAGGCATGTGGCCAAAACCAGACATGCTGTTAGACATGTACAAAACCAAGACTGAACATCCTGAAGCAGGTGCAAGCTGTGCATGGGTTCCATCTCCAACAGGTGCAGTGATTCACGCGATTCACTACCACCAAATTAACGTGGCAAACCGTCAGCAAGAATTGCTTGCAACTGAAGCGTTGCCTTTAGATGATTTGTTGACTCCACCTCTTGCAACTGATACCAATTGGTCTGAAGAAGAGAAACTAAAAGAACTGGAAAATAACTGTCAAGGTATCTTGGGTTATGTCGTTCGTTGGGTTGATCTGGGTGTAGGTTGTTCTAAAGTTCCAGACATCAATGATGTGGGCTTGATGGAAGACCGTGCAACTTTACGTATTTCTTCTCAGCATGTTGCCAACTGGTTACGTCATGGAATTGTAACGCGTGAACAGGTTGAAGAAGTAATGCAACGCATGGCGAAAATTGTGGATGAGCAAAATGCGAATGATCCACTGTACAAGCCAATGGCTGCTGATTTTGACAATAGTATTGCATTCCAGGCTGCTTCTGATCTGATCTTCAAAGGTGGTGAACAGCCATCAGGCTATACAGAGCCGCTTCTACATGCAGCTCGTTTAAAACTTAAAGGTTATACAGGTGACTAATCCTGTAACTTGAAAAAAAGCCTCTTCGGAGGCTTTTTTATTGCTCTTAAAAAAGATCTAAGGATAAAAATGTTCTTTTGGAAGGTAAACTAACTGACTGAACACCTAAAACAGAACAATGTCACAGAAGAAAATTTTAATAATAATTATCTGTTAAACAGTAGCTTTATATCTGCCAGTCGCTATTCGTATGAGCGTTTACAGTTCCTCATGCTGGGTAGCTGTAGAGCTTTGGATAGTGTATTTAAGACTCAGTTTAATTCGCAATTTTTAATTTCTAAGAATCGTATTTTGGCTGATGTACTGGAAGATTTAAACTGCGATAAAAGAGAATCATGCATCAGTAAGTTCCACTTACTTATAAAGCTAAAGATAAAAGCGTAACAATTCGTCGCTGTCACTTCCATCCTGAAATGGCTCTGCTAAAGTAAAAGCAAATCAATAAATTGCAGGGAAGAACAGCATGGCATATCAAAATTTGGATCAGCAGTTTATTGCGGGTCAGTGGCAACCCGGCCGTTCCCAGAAAATGATTCAGAATTTGAATCCCTACACCCAGGATACGATCTTTACTTTGCAGGCGGCCAGTACTGCAGATGTGGATGCGGCTTATGCTGCAGCTGATAAAGCCTTTCAGCAGGGTGCTATTAAATCAGTTGAGTTAAGACAGCAAATCCTGCAAAAACTACAACAGGTGATTCAGGCACGCCAAGATGAAATTATTGACTGGTTAATTCTTGAGTCTGGAAGTACCCGTTTTAAAGCGGGTCTGGAAGTTGGCGCTGCTTTATCCATTATTCAGGAAAGTCAGAAATTTCCGGAGCAGATCAAGACTGAACAGCTGGAGAGCAAAGATCCCCAACGTAAAAGTCTGGTACTGCGTAAACCCTTGGGTGTGATTGGTGTCATTAGCCCATGGAATTTTCCATTTCATTTATCCATGCGTTCGGTAGCAACAGCGATTGCCTGTGGAAATAGTGTGGTACTCAAGCCAGCAAGTGATACACCAGTGACAGGTGGAACCTTATTAGGCAAATTGTTTGAAGAAGCTGGTTTACCCGCAGGTGTGCTCAATGTGATTTCAGGTGCAGGCAGTGAAATCGGTGATTATTTTGTCGAACATCCGATTCCAAAAATGATCTCATTCACGGGCTCTACTGAAGTCGGACAGAATGTAGGAAGTAAAGCCTTAGCCAGCCCTCGAATTAAACGTCTGGCGCTGGAACTGGGCGGAAATGCGCCACTGGTGATTCTGGATGATGCTGATCTTGAGCTGGCAGTAGAACTGACAATCATGGGACGCTTTATGCATCAGGGGCAAATCTGTATGAGCACCAATCGGGTCATTGTCGATGCGTCTATTCATGATGCCTATGTGGAAAAACTTTTAGAGCGAGTGAAAACTGTTGCTGTGGGTGATCCAAATCTAGAAGAGACCATCATTGGGCCGATCATCAATCAGAGTCAGATCAAAAAACATCAGCAGATTATTCAAAGTGCAAAAGAGCAGGGTGCAGAGCTGGTATACGAAGGGGGGATAGAAGGTAATCTGGTCTATCCACATATCTTTACTGGGGTAGCACCTGAATCTCCACTGGCTCAGGAAGAAAGTTTTGGACCGATTCTGCCAGTACTGAAAGCTCGTGATGAAGCACATGCCTTAAAGCTGGCCAATGATACCCGTTTTGGCTTATCTAGTGCGGTTTGTACCTCGAATATTGAACGTGGTATTAGTTTTACAGAACAGCTGGATATCGGTATGACTCATATCAATGGTATTAGTGTGGCAGATCAGGCTAATGCTCCGTTTGGGGGAGAGAAAAACTCTGGGCTTGGGCGTTTTAATGGACGCTGGATTTTTGAGGAATTCACCCGTACTCACTGGCTGACTGTACCCAGTGAATAATATTAAATGATAGAAACTTATCCATAATCCATACAGGTTTAAGCTTGGCATCAAGCTATAATCAGAACATCAAGTGATCTGTCTGATTAAGCATGTGTGCCAACTTTAAGCCTTTAACTTCACAGCAAATACATGATCTGGGCTTGCCGGAAATTCCCTTTGAATATCCGGAAGAAGTCTATCCGAATTATGCTACCCCCTTGTTATTTCAATCTGATCAAGGTCTGGAATGGCGCTCGGTTAACTTTGGCTTTATTCCCAAATGGGCAGAGGATAAAACGATTGGGACAAAAACCTACAATGCCAGAAATGAAACTTTGCTGCAAAAACCAACCTTTGCAGAAGCGACAGCCAAATGCAAGTTTGGGGTGATTCCCGTCTCGGAATTTTATGAGTCAAAGTATTTTGATAATAAACCACAGCGCTGGGGCGTCAGGCGTAAAGATGGAAAAGCGACCTTTATTGCGGCACTGTATGAAATTGCTCGGGTGCAGGATGAAATCGTACGTTCGGCTAGTATGATTACGATGGATGCAATAGACCATCCCATGATGAAAGAGTTTCATGAGCCGGGGAATATTAAACGTTCAGTTATTGTGATTCCGCACGAACGTTTACATGAATGGCTGAATCTCACGCAACCGGATATTCGCAGCTTTGTACAGGGATTTCCAGTAGAGGAGTTCGAATGTTCACATGTACCAAAAGAAAGAATCAAAAAAGCCAGTCCACAGCTGAACTTTTTTGATTCCTAAAACCTAGAAAGCAATGGCGGATCGTTAATTATTATAAAAGGTGTTATTGATCTCGCCAGCTAAATTCAAAATTGAAAAATACTTAACGAGCCAAATTTTTAAAGATATGGCGTAAGCTTTCCATGGTTTTTTCAATTTGTAATGGGGTTAGCCCTTCAAATGACTGTTCCAGTACAACATTGGTCAGGTCATTAATTTTATGTGTCATTTCCATTCCTTTTTCAGTCAGCGCGACACGGGTAATACGAGCATCGTCTTCACAGGAATAGGTTTCAACCAGACCTTCATCTTTTAAGCGATAAACGATCTTGGTGGTTGTCGACATTTTAGATACGACCATTTCTGACAGGTCAGAAACGCTGGCATGTGGTTTGGCTTTAAGAGCAAGCAAGATACGGCGACGTGAATTATCGACACCATACTTTTTAAGTGCATGATCTACATTTAGGACATATTGGGCATGAACTTGAGTCACCCAGTAGTATGGAAAGTTTTCTAAATTAAAGTCTTCTGCACAAGGTAAAAATTTTGCATATTTTTTAGTCATGAAATGTTCCTTTTATTTATTTTTCTAGGGCACTGACATTTTATGTAAAAGTTTATACATGTTTCAACCTTTATTTTTAAAATGTTAACGAGATTGCATTTGTTAGATCTTCTTAACACCAAAAAAATCAGGTGATTTACGTGTTGTAGATCAATCGGGGCAAATTGTAACTGTCTTTATCCAGATGAATGGCATTGATATGACATGCAAATCTTAAGACTCCAGATTAAATTTAGAGTCTGAATAAGAACTAGATTGGCAAACCATATGGATAAATGGCCGACCTGCGCATATATTACTTTTGGTGAGTATGCGGAAATACAATTCAAAATCGATGCTGTTTAAATGAATGCTCTGATACATTTTTTAATCTGTAGCACGACGCAGATTCGGATTTCTCAAATCTGATCGAAAGCTAGAGCGAGTACATTTAAGTTGGTCACCCATCGAATAAAACCGTTTTGGATGAGAAACTTATGCATCTTTTTGATCCCACGACTAACTATTTATAACGTGTATGAACTATTTTAATAAAAAAATCCATATTTAAAATATGTCTTTAGATAAGTGGATTTAATGGACTTAGTCGGATAGTGGATGATTCAATATTTTATGATGCATGATTAGATAGGCGGATTCAAGCGGCAAGTGCAACAGTATAAAAACCAGCCATAACTTCACTAGGCGTATACCAACCTAGTGTTTTTCTAGGACGATGGTTGAGTGCAAATTCTATCTGCTCTATTTGTTCGTTTGACACGTCATCAAACGATGATGATTTTGGCAGATATTGCCGGATTAAACCATTCGTATTTTCATTCCTTGCTCGTTGAATAGACTTGTAAGGATCAGCAAAATACGTATCTATGCCGGCATCAGTGATTCTTTTGTGTTCGGCAAATTCCTTACCATTATCAAAAGTAACACTATAAGCATGGCTCATCCGTAAACGATCTAATGCACAAGTAATCGTTTGAGAGGATGCTCTCGTTGGCCCTAAATGAACAATATGTACGTACAAGCTCTTTCGATCAACGAGAGTTAATAAAGCACCTTTATGATGTTTACCAATTACAGTGTCACCTTCGAAATCTCCTAAACGTTGTCGTTGATCAATGACCTGGTCTCGGCAATGAATACTTGTTTTATCAATGATTTGCCCCCTACGATCCGTGTTTTTGTAACCTCGTTTTCGATATTTCTTCTGATGCCTTAAATGTAGGTGGAGTTTACCGCCTTTTGATTTATCTTCATAAATGTACTGGTAAATCCACTCATGTGAAGGTACATCCAGCCAACCGCGTTGTGTTAAAGCGCCTAAAATTTGTTCTGGTGACCAGTCCAAGCCAATCAAGTAATCAATATAAGCGAAGGCAAATGCTGTCATGGGTGATGAAGGACGGTACCGTCTTTGACTTGCAAATTTCGCTGCCTGTTGAGCTCTATATCCACGTTGCCCAGTATTTCTTTTTAATTCACGGTAGATGGTTGATCGTGAACGCCCTAACTCCCGAGCAAGGCTAGCGATTGAACTTTTACTTTTCAAAGTAGCATAAATTTCGTATCTTTCATCTTGAGAAAGTTGGGTGTATTTCTTCATTGTGTGCTTTCCAATTGCGAGTTGAAAAAGTCCAATGATTCTATGAATACACCTAACTTTTTCAACTAACTACAAATGTGTCGCACTTGAGATTTGAATCTGCGATATGAATATTAAGAGAAACAGTAATTTATATCTCAGGCTTCTATCAGTTAGATTTAATGCGCTTAGGGTCAAAAAGAAGCCTAAATTTTCTTTAATTTGTAATGAGTTATGTAGAACATAACAGATTCAGGCCAATGATTTGAAAATTAAAAGATTTTAGAATGAGGAGAGGCAAAGCGGTGCAACAGTTTTTCATAAATTTTATTGTTCAAAAATCATAAGTTTATGCATAATAGATACATCTTAAGTCGAAAAGGTTAAATTAAATGGATCCCTCGCCGTGCGTTGATCTTCCATATTCGTTGCTTACATACTCAAATGGGATGGTGTTCTAATGGAATTTTTATTAGATCCCGGAATTTGGGTTGGTTTAATTACTCTTATTATTCTCGAAATCGTTTTAGGTATTGATAACCTAGTCTTTATTGCCATTCTGGCTGAGAAACTTCCCCCTGAACAGCGTGATAAGGCCCGTGTGATCGGTCTATCCTTAGCCTTGCTGATGCGTTTAGGTCTGTTGTTCGCGATCTCTTGGTTAGTCACCTTGACTCAACCGCTTATTCAATTATTTAACTGGACTTTCTCTGGACGGGATTTGATTCTGCTCTTTGGTGGTTTATTCCTGCTCTATAAAGCCGTTACCGAACTTCATGAAAAAATTGAAGGTAAGCCTGAAATACAGGTCACGACCAAGGTGGCATATGCGGGCTTTACAGCAGTTGTGGCCCAGATTGTCATTTTGGATGCCGTATTTTCACTGGACTCGGTGATTACCGCCGTAGGTATGGTTGATAATATCTATGTCATGATGGCGGCCATGATTATCGCGATGGCCGTGATGTTATTGGCGTCTAAACCATTGACTAACTTTGTGAATCGTCATCCTACGGTCGTGATTCTATGTTTGAGCTTCCTGTTACTGATCGGGATCAGCCTGATGGCAGAAGGTTTTGGTTTCCATATTCCGAAAGGCTACATCTATTCTGGTATTGGCGTTGCAATTGCAGTTGAAGCCTTTAACCAGTTTAGTCAGCGCAATGCTGCGAAACATGAAGCCAAGATTCCGTTGCGTCATCGCACTGCTAACAGTATTCTCCAACTGATGGGCGCTAAGCTTGAAACCACCAGTACTACTCAGCATGAAGCACAGGAAACCTTTGCGGATGAAGAACGCTATATGATTGGCGGGGTATTGACCTTGGCAGAGCGTTCTGTAGCATCGATCATGACCCCACGAAGTCAGATTTCCTGGGTCGATCTGGAGGATAGTCCGGAACAAATCCGTGAAAAAATCCTGTCTGTACCCCACAGCCTGTTTCCGGTTTGTCGGGGCAGTCTGGATAAGGTGATTACCATCGTTCGTGCCAAAGAGCTGTTAGATGTACTGGATGAACCGGAAGAGTTAAAAGCTTTGATCAAGCGTCATCGCCCTATCTATATCTTTGAAAGAATGAAGGTGATTGACGCGATTAATACCTTACGTACCTCAAAAGGCTCTCTGGTGCTGGTGAGCGATGAATTTGGTCATGTACAAGGTCTGATTTCACCGCTAGATGTGTTTGAGGCAATTGCCGGTGAATTCCCGGATGCCGATGAGCAGCTGGATCTGGTCAAAGTTGATGATACACACTGGATTGCATCTGGTATGCTGGATTTGTACCAATTAGAACTTGAGCTCGGTATGCTGGATCTGATTGATGAAGATGCAGGCTATATCAGTGTTGCCGGTCTGATTCTGGATAAAACCAATAGTGTGGTCGAGGTAGGCACTGAACTGAACTACCAAGGTATTCAATTCAAGGTAATGGAAATCGAAAATAACCGGATTAAGTCGGTGAGTATCCATTATCAGGGTTAATCGCCTGTCTTGATTATTTTTTGAGTCAGTTGCTTAAGGGCAACTGACTCTTTTATTGAATATTATTTATGACTTAGATATTAATGCTCACCTAAGCTTATTCTTCAGGCTAAATGGAGTATTGAATATTTCGGAAGCCAAGAATGCGTAATAGGTTTTACAGGTTTAGAAGTAATAAATCTTACTGAAGTATCAAAATCCAGACATACTTTATTTAGAATTATTAAACAAATTTAAATAAAGTTTAAAAATAAGTGTGAATTTGACTAAGTGGTAAAATATATATTTCACGTAATTTTGAAAGATATTAGTCAAATTCGAGATACAAAAGCTCATCCAAAGCTTACACAATACTCAGCTTGAGCGCTTGAAAAATTATTTTTGCCAGATTAGGGCTGAATTTAATTATCTAAAAAATAAGTTGAATAGTGTAATAGGGTGTTCCATGTGTTCATTATAAAACACCCGACTGATGCTTAATCCGCCAAAATCCGAAAGTCTGCATATTGACGGATCGTTTCTATATTCAATTGATGGATCTCATCGGTAAATGCAGCATTAAACTGGCCTAAGGTCGGTGCTTTGGCAAAAGCCAATTGACCGGCGATTGCAAAATGAACATGAGCAGAGAGCGCTGCGATCGCAGGAGAACTTACTGCACTATACGCTGCAATCAGGGCCCCTAGGGCACATCCAGTTGCTGTGACGCGCGGCTGTAAATATGAACCGCCTAAAACCTGAATCACCGGATAATCTCTGGAAATGATGTAATCAGACTCACCTGAAATAGCGATACATTCACATTGTTCCAGTAAGGCCTGCGCCTGTAGATAGACTTCTGAGCTATCGACAGTGCTATTGACGCCTTTGGACTCAATATTTTTCCCTGCCAAAGCACCAATTTCTGAAGCATTCCCCCGTAAAATTGTGGGTTGATAGGTCATGAGCTGATCCACAACACCTGAACGCCAATGCAGTACATTTCCATAACCAACAGGATCTAGTACCCATGACTTTTGAATGCTGTGTGCTGTTTTCGCAGCAATCTGCATTGCCTCGACCTGTTCAGTAGTCGGTGTTCCCAAATTTAAACTGAGTGCCCCGGCAATTTTGACAAAGCTCTCTGCTTCAAAAGGATTATCAATCATAGCGGGCGAAGCATTCGCAGCCAGCAAGATATTGGCCACATAATTGCTGGCCACCGCATTGGTCATCACATGCACCAAGGGTTGCTGCTCTTGAAGCAATGACCAGGCTTCACAGATCTGATCGAAAAGAGTATTTTGTAATTGTTGCACGGAAGTATTCATCATCCTGATCTTTCAAATATGAATAGAGCTGCTAAATGCTTAGCGGGTAAAATAATGGTCTTGATGTTTGCAGTTACGGCATAACAGGCTGACATAATCGCTGGCATCATATTCAACAGTAAGCTCTTGTGAGCCGCAATGCATACAGCGTTTTTGTGAATAAAATTTCAGGCGTGGTTCAATCTTTTGCCATGAACGCCAGACCGGTTGGAAGAAAATATTTTCATCATAACCCAGGAAACGAAAAAACAGGATGCTGCTCATTTTGCTCAAAGGCAATTGTGGTGGACGAGGCAGAATAGAGGTTTCCCATTTTTCATTCACTGAACGTTCCCGATATTGCTGTAGAGTCTTTTTCAGTAAATTGGTATTAATGAAATTTTCATTTCGTGGTTTTAAAGCTTTCTGCTGATACAGATATTCGAGGGCCGATTGCACGAGATAATAAATCTGTCCCACAGCCAAAACATCGAGCAGGCGATAGCAAAAGGTCTGAAAACTTTGATTGCCCGCAATCTGGATACCCCAGCTACGGCAATAGAACTGTGCGAATTGAATGACTTCCTGATACAGCAGACAATACAGTGCATCTTTGACTTCATCCGCACTTTTAAAAGGTACGCCTTTGCTCAGATTTTCATAGAACCAGTAACGCAATTGCTGGGTAATACTAAACAGGCTTGGCTCAGAATAGCCATCCAGACGTACATTAATATAGTACTGCTGATTCTCTTGTTGAATATCTCTAGGAACTAGAATCTGGTCTTTCAGCAGATTTTTGACCAGACCATGCTGATACAGGTAATTCGGGCTGATGGAATAATATTTAATGGCATGCCAGTCAATATATTCCTGATGCTGGCTATGTTCCTGAACCTGTTCATCCAGAATCGAGAGCAGAAACAGTTTATTAATAAAGCTGAGCTGATTGAGCTCATATTCATGCCGATCCTGTTTTTTATGAAATTTCCGGTTTTCCTGTAAACGGACTTCTTTCAGCATACGTTTACGCTGAGCCAGACACTGATCGCAATAACAGTTATGTTTCTGGTCGGTATAGAGCTGATGCTGGCAGTGGCTGCATTCATGATAAGTAATGTCCTGATCATACTGTTCTGCCTCGATCCAGTACATGGAGGCCTTACATAACGGGCACTGCGTACTTTCATCAAGCTGTTTTTGCAGAACGTTGAATACCATGATTGCGCACAACTCCAGAATAAAGAGAAACTGCGATTATACACAGCTCATCAAAGTCACGCGTCATTTGAGAATATTTTTAATGCAGCAGATTTTCAGGAGAAGAGAGCCTTTAAACGAACAGAGCTACCGAAGTAGCCCTGTATTCAAGAAAACTGGATCATCGTTTTTAAACAGGGCATGGTAATGTTTCGTCTTCCTCTCCCTGATGTTTCGCTTGAATCAACGCCTGCACTTTTTTGGATGGAACCTTTTTGGCACCAAGTGCATCATAAGTATTCAGAATCGCACTGACCTCATGCGCTTGTAGCTGAACGCCCTCAGAACTCATAAACAGGGCAATGACTTTATGATCAATATTGGCCTGATCCAGAACCTGAAGTATTTTAAGATTTTCAATCCGTACCACATGCTGTTTTAAATACATAGCTCACCTCAATTTCTTTGTTGTCGTTATTTTTGGAGTCTTTGCGCTTGGAGAAAACACACTTAAACTGTAGCAAAAACTATGCTCATTTTTTAATCAATATTTCGGAATTGCTATTAATCATAAATTATATATTTTTAAATCAAGCACATAAGAAAATGTAAAAAAATATGATATTAGCCGAAAACTTGGCATATATCTTTCTTTGAATCCTGCCATTGCTGTTGGGTGATGCAAAATGCATTCAAACTGGTGCATGTCATTTGTGCATTTAAAATGAAATTTGGAACGCAGATTAACCAGAACTTAATCTTTTAGAAGTCAGGTTTTGCAGCGCCCAGCATCTAAATTAGATATAAGGTTGTCCTGAACCCAGGCAGTAATTTTTCATATTGGAATAATACTTTGCATGTGCAGGAATCATGCATAGAGGAATCATACAGTGCAGATGAAAGCTTTTTTTATTTTATCTTTAAGTTGTTTTAGAGATGGGGATTTTAGATATCGGGCAAATATAAGGCGATTATCGTATATTTTGATGTAGCTCAATTGAAAAGATCAGTAATTATTCCCATATACAATACAAATGAAACGCACAGACAGGTTCAAGATCAAGGCGTATGATCAATGCATTGACAATCTTTTGCCTTAGAAGCTGTGCAAAAAGGATCAGGACATTATATGAATATCGCGGCGAATCCGGTGATCGAAGCAGATCAAACCATTTATTTAAAAGACTATCAAAAACCTTCTTTTGTTGTAGATTCAATCGACCTGAATATTCAAGTCTATGACGATCATACGCTGGTCAGCAGCAAACTGGAGATGCAGCGTCAAACAGCAGGTGATCTGGTATTGCTTGGTCGTGACCTGGAACTGCAATCAATCCAGTTAAATGGTCAGCCACTAAATGCATCAGATTATATTCTAGATGCTGAGCAACTGGTGATTAGCAATGCTCCAGATCAGGCGACTATTGAAACAGTGGTCAAGATTCATCCAGAAAGCAATACCATGCTGGAAGGTCTGTATCAGGCCAGTTCAGATCTGTTCGTGACTCAAAATGAGCCGGAAGGTTTCCGTAAAATTACGTTCTATCCAGACCGCCCAGATGTATTGTCTGTATTTACCACTCGTGTTGAAGCTGACAAAAAGTATCCGGTTCTACTGGCTAACGGTAACCTAATCGAAACCGGCGAAGTGGATAAAAACCGTCACTATGCGCTTTGGCAGGATCCGACCAAGAAACCGAGCTATTTATTTGCCTGCGTAATCGGTGATCTGGCAGTGATGAAAGATCGCTATACCACATCAGAGGGTCGTGATGTGGCACTGGAAATCTATGCTGAAGAAAAAGACATTCCAAAATGCAAAATCGCGATGGAAGCTTTAAAGCATTCCATGCGTTGGGATGAAGAGCATTATGGTCTGCCATATGATCTCGACAATTACATGATCGTAGCAACCAGCGCATTTAACATGGGTGCGATGGAAAATAAAGGCTTGAATATCTTCAATACCTCATGCGTATTGGCTGATGAAGAATATACAACTGATGCTGCCATCATGCGTGTGCAATCAGTGATTGCCCATGAATATTTGCATAACTGGACAGGTAACCGGATTACTTGCCGTGACTGGTTCCAGCTATGTCTGAAAGAAGGTTTGACTGTATTCCGTGATCAGTCTTTCTCGGAAGATCTACAGTCTGCTGCCGTACAGCGTATTGATGATGTGGCAGTACTAAAAGCGCATCAGTTCCCGGAAGATTCTGGTCCTTTATCGCATCCACCGCGACCGGATCATTTTGTAGAAATTAATAACTTCTATACGGCGACCGTGTATGAAAAAGGTGCGGAAATTAACCGTATGATGGCGACTTTGCTCGGTAAAGAAAAATTCCGTCAAGGTACAGATGAATATTTCCGCCGTCATGATGGTCAGGCCGTAACGGTTGAAGACTGGGTAGCTGCCTTGACTGCCGGTTCAGGGGTAGATCTATCAAACTTCCTGACTTGGTATAACCAGCCAGGTACACCGAAACTGGTCGCTAAAGGTGAGTATGATGCAGATACACAAACTTATCGTCTTCGCTTTAAGCAAAGTCTGAAAGCTCATCCGAAATATCCGAATCTGAAAGCTGTTCCGATTCCAGTGGCTTTGGCTTTGTTTGATGCGGCTACAGGCGAGCAGCTGAGCCTGCACACTGATGCCTTATTTGAAAATGGCGTCAAAGATGGGGTGTATCTGTTTGATCAGGATGAAGCGACCATCGAGTTTAGCGGTCTAACCAGCAAGCCGGTGGTTTCTTTACTACGTAACTTCTCTGCACCCGTTGATCTGCATTTTGATTACTCTGAACAAGAACTGGCGTTCCTGTTGCAATATGAAACCAATGGTTTTAACCAGTGGCAGGCGACCCAGACTTTATTAGAACGCATTTTGTTGGATGATCAACCTTCTGAAATCTATATCGAGGCAATGCTAAATACCTTGCCTGATCTGATTCAAAAAGATCCGTTATTGGCTTCCCGTCTGTTTGATGTACCGGCTGAAGGTTACCTGGGTAGCCGTATTGATACAGACTATAATCCAGCCATGATCAAGGAAAAACGTGATGCCTTGCTGCATAAATTGGCACGTGCCTTTGGAGCAACAGCTAAAGAAATCTATCTGAGTCTGGATCCTGAGCTGCAGTCAGATTTCTCTCAGGCGATGGGTGTGCGTGCACTGAAAAATATCATGTTGATGCTGATTGCACGTCAAGGTGATGAAAGTGCATTTGAACTGGCAGAGCAGCAATACCAAAATACAGGCAATATGTCTGAACGTTTGGGTGCCTTGCGTGTGCTGGTATGGAATGATGCGCCTCAAGCCAAAGCATTCCTGGATGATTTCTATAACCGCTTTAAAGATGAAGCACTGGCACTGGATCAATGGTTCATGCTGCAAGCAGCTCATCCAAAAGCGACTGCAGAAACAATTAAAGCACTCACTGAGCATGCGGATTATGACTTGAAAGTGCCAAACCGTATCCGTGCGGTGAGTGGCGGTTTGAATGCCAATCCGGTCAATACCTGGAGCTTTGGTGTGCAGCATTATATCGAGCTGGCGAAATATCTGGATCAGAAAAACCCGATTGTCGGTTCACGTCTACTTCAGGTGCTTTCACGCTGGTATACCCTGATTGAACCACAACGCAGTGAAGTCAAAGCACAACTTGAAGCTTTAAAACCACAGGTGAAATCGAAAAATGTCTCAGAGACATTGAACAGTATGTTAAGCGTATAAGATCGTTATGTAAAAAGCCGGATCAACTGATCCGGCTTTTTATTATTGACTTATTTTAAATGGTGAATTTAAGCGCATTTAAAATACTATAATGTGAAATCAGTCACATAAAAGGTTTACAGTAAGAGGCTAGACAGGAAAGTAAAACTATACTTTTCTATTAAACATGAAGAAATCTTCAAATTGATATACTAGAGGTCTTATTCAAGATGTTAGTGAAAATCGAAGATGGTTTTTATTTAAATACTCGGCATATTATTGCGGTTCATGTCAGCAGAAATGCTGCGACTGGTCTGTTTGAAATCTCCCTTCAATATACACCGCATTCTATTCAGCAAGCTGGAGAATACAAAAAAGTATTTAATAGCCAGCTGGATGCTGAACTCTTCCTGAACGAACTGAATCAAAAAGTTCGCTAAAAAAAGCCTGCATCGCAGGCTTTTTTGTTGTCTGGGTTACGTTAAGGTCTCACAATCAATACCGGAATCTCGGACTGGGAAAGGACATTCTGTGCCACGCTGCCCAGCATCAGTTTTTGCAGACCTTTACGGCCATGTGATCCCATGATAATCAGATCGGTCGGAACTTCCTGCGCTGCCTGAAGAATTCCTTCAGAAGGTGCCATACCATGAATGATCTTGGTCGTGACTTGTGTACCATCATGCACAAAATTTGCCTTAATCTCATTTAAAAGATCCAGTGCATGTTGTTCTGCCTGCATGAAATAGTCAGTGACTGCGGGAGCAACCTTATAAAAGTCCACGCCTTTAAATGGGTCTACAGCAATAATACTGACCAATGTCACCTTACTATTAAAAGCTTTGGCCAGCTCACGGGCATGTTCAGCTGCAGCATAGGACATCGAGGATTCATCGAGTGCGACAAGAATATGTTCATAGTTTTGCATGGTGCTTCCTCATTTTTAGAATATGCAGTGAAATGATCATTTAGAAAATGGAGGTTTACTGTAGAAGGGTTCAGACAGAAACACTGCCTGAAAAAATTGCGCACCTTGAAGATGCGCAAATCAGATTATTTTTTAACGATTAACACCGGAATTTGACTGGCGCCAAGAACATCCTGTGCAAAGCTGCCCAGAATCATTTTCTGGAAGCCTTTACGGCCGTGTGAACCCATGACGATTAGATCAGCCTGGGTTTCCTCTGCAGTCTCAGCAATATGTTCGGCATTCACCAGGCCAGTCACAATGCGGGAATCTGCTTCTATACCTTCACTGCCTGCAATTGCAGTGGCTTCTTTTAGGGCATTTTTTGCATTGGCATGAGCCTGAGCAAAATACTCTTTCATAATCGTTGAACTGTAGTAGAAGTCAGCTTCAGTAAAAGGGTCTTCTGCAATCAGGCTAATCAGGGAAAGTTTACTGCCAAATGCCTTGGCAATTTTGGCTGCATGTCGAACTGCAGAAAAGGAAATATCTGAACCGTCTACTGGGACTAAAATATGTTGGTAAGCCATGATTTTTCTCCGTATGTTGTGTGTTTTTTACGCTCTGATTTATTGATAGCACAATGTACCCATGGGTGCAATTGCAAAAAGCTGAAAAATGGCAAAAAATCTTTAAATTACAGGTATTTTCACATAAATGCAGAGATTTGATGAAAGAAAAAACAGAGCAAAAAACTAGGGATTCAGGTTTTATTGATCAAAAATAACAGGATAAATGACGCTGTTTTTCTGGGGATGGTTTAAACTGCCTGAGCTTATTTTTGGGCTGATCGAGGGGGAAGGTTTTGAGGTTTTTTGCTATTCATTTATTGTTGTTCTGTTCAATTATTCTGGCAGGCTGTCAAAATACTGTACAGAACAGCCGGGTCATTGCCAGTGCTTTTAATTTGACCACAGGGATGCAGCAAAAGGTGATGGATCGCTATGCACCAGGTTCGGTCATCGTGCATCAGAATATTGTCTATGAACCGCAGCAAAAACTATCTCTGGATCTGTATCAACCACAAAATATCGAAAGTATTGGCCCTCAACCAACTATTGTGTGGATTCATGGTGGTGGCTGGATTTCTGGTTCAAAAGAACATGCCCGAGGTTATTTTAAACTTCTGGCTGCGCAAGGTTATAACGTGGTATCGGTCCAATATCAGTTTGCACCTCAAGCCATTTATCCAAGCCAGTTACATCAGATTGATCAGGCCTTGGAGTTCATTACTCAACATGCAGCCGAATACCAGATTGATGCCGAAAATTTATATCTGGCCGGAGATTCTGCCGGAGCGAATATGGCCAGCCATTATGCTGCGCTTCTAACAAATCCAGACTTCGCCAAACAATCTAATTTTCAGCCTTATCTGCAACCATCCCAGCTTAAAGGTCTGATTCTGCACTGCGGTATTTATGACCTGGAGTCATTTGCCAGTACCGCACCTGATGAAATGAAGATCGTAGAGTGGGGAGTATATAGCCTGATTCAGGCCTATACAGGGGATCGTAAAAATGATACCGAGTTTCTCAAACGTATTTCTCCAATCCAGTATATTACGCCATCTTATCCGCCAGTATTCATTAGCGGGGGCAACAAGGATTTTCTGACCGACACCCAATCCTTGCCTTTTATCAAAGCTTTAAAAGCGCAGCAGGTTCCAGTAACAGAAGTTTTTTATCCCGAATCTAAAGCTTGGCTGATTCATGAATATCAGTTCTTTATGGGCAAGAAAGAAAGTCAGCAGACTTTTATCAAGACGCTGGATTTTTTGCATCAGCTTTCGCCCCTCAACATAAACTTATAAAAAATTTATTTCTTAAGACCATAACTAAGTTTTGGTCTAGGAAAGATAAATTTGGAGAGTGAAAAAATGAATCCTGCAACTTGGGCACATCTCTTATTGGGTTTGGCTATAATTGCTGAAGTCACTGGATCTACATTTCTAGTGAAATCTGAAGGCTTTACCCGTTTGTGGCCTTCTAGTGAAATCTGAAGGCTTTACCCGTTTGTGGCCTTCTTTAGCGGTGGTTGTTTTATTCTGTATCGCGTTTTATTTGCTGTCTCAGGTGATTAAGGTGATTCCTTTAGGCATTGCTTATGCGATCTGGGCCGGTGTCGGGATCATTCTCACGGCCATTGTCGGTTATATTGTATTTAAGCAGGCGCTGGATCTTCCTGCTTTTATTGGTATTGCCCTGATTATTTCCGGTGTAGTGGTCATTAATCTGTTTTCTCAAACGGCAGGACATTAAAAGAGATAGATATAAGTCTAAGCCAGCTGAGGTTTAAGCCTAAATAGTAAATAAACCATCAAACCAAGCAGTAGGCCCCAGAAAGCGGAACCTATTCCAAAAAACTGGATATTGGATGCACTGAACAGAAAAGTCATCAGTGCGGCTTCCCGGTCATGACTGTCCTGAAAAGCCAGTGCGATGTTATGGCCAATGGTGCCAAACAGGGCAATGCCAGCCAGAACCGTAATCAGAATACCTGGAAAAGCCATCAATAAGCTGGTCAGGGTCGCAGCGAAGAAACCCATCAGGATATAAAACAGACCACAGCTCATACCCGCGATATAACGTTTAGCCGGATCAGGATGTGCCTGTGCATCCAGACTGACTGCTGCGCTAATCGCGGCAAGATTAACACTGAAACAGCCAAAGGGAGCGAGTAGTGCTTGAGTGAGGCCCGTCCAACCTAAAATCGAATTTACCTTGGGTGGATAGCCATAACTTTTAATTACAGCCAGGCCTGGTAAATATTGCGATGCCAGATTAATCACCATCAGCGGAAGAGCCAGTCCTAAAATAGCTTGCAGGCTAAATTCTGGTGTGGTCCATACAGGCTGAGCGATACTCCAGTTCAAATGGGGAAGCATAAAATCGATAAAGAACGGACAGAGTGCAATTGCAAGCAGCACGGTAATGACAATGCTATAACGGGTACTGAGCTTTTTGGAAATGAAATAAATGGCCAGTACGGTAAGCACAAAGCTCCAGGATTGTTGCAGGCTGCCAAATACCGAAATACCAAATTTAAGCAAGACACCAGCCAGCATTGCACTGGTCAGGCTTTGCGGAATAAACTGAAAAATCCGGTCAAATATTCCGAAAAATCCCAGACAGGCAATCAGGATACCGCAAATCAGAAAAGCGCCAATCGCTTCGGCCAGACTGTAATGACCTGCGGAGGCAATAATTAACGCCAGACCGGCTGTCGACCAGGCGGTGGAAATCGGATAACGATATTTCCAGGAAAGCAGCAAGCCGGAAACCCCAATACCTATACCGAGGGCCCATAACCAGGAACTGATTTGCGCTGCATTTGCACCCAGGCTTTGGGCTGCTTCAATGACCAGTACCGCGGATACGCTGATCCCAATCATGCAGGTAATAAAACCTGCCATGATGGCAGGAAAGGAGAGATCTTGTAAAAGTTTAGGCATCATCCATGACACTATTTTTAAATGCGTTTAAATCATACGCTTTTCATATATCAACACAATGTTTTTAACAATTTTTGAAAGAGCTGCTCTTGCCAGAAAGCTGCTAATTTTTAGAAGGTTGAAGTTGCCAGTTTGATTCCGAACCCGCAGAACAGAATTCCTACTGAAGCAACCCCGCCAGCGGTCAATTTATAATTCTGGTTGAAATAACTCGCGAGTTTGACCCCGGAAAAGATCAGGATTGAAAGATAGGTCATGCTGATCAGTTGCAGGATTAAAGCCAAGAGTGCAAAAGTCAGTGCCGGATAAGGGTAAACAGGATCGACAAACTGCACAAAAAACGATAAATAAAACAGAATCGCCTTAGGATTTAAAACACTGATCGTCAATGCTGTGCGAAAGGGCTGAATCGACTCGACAGTTTCAGAAGTAGCCTTTTTAATCTGAACACGTTGTGACGACTGTTTCGGAAAAAAAGTCTGATAGGCGGCAATGATCAGTTTGATCCCAAGATAACTGAGATAGACAGCACCAATAATTTTCAGGGCAATAAATAGCACGGGAAACGCATGAAGTAGAGAGGCTGCGCCTAACGCCGTACACAGGATCAGAATCAGGTCACCGGTATAAACCCCTAAGGCGCCCATATAACCGGTCTTGATGCCAAAGCGGGAGGCAATTGACATGACATAGAGGGAATTCGGCCCCGGCAGTAACACAATTAACGTTGTCCCAATGATAAAGGTCGTTAGATCTGTGATACCAAACACGAAGAACTCGCAAAAATGAAAAAAGCCGATGCGGCATTATAGCAACATCGGCTTGGAGAAATTCTATAAATTCGCTGTGAATTTAGGTGGTGCTCAAAAAACTTTCCTTTAATAAAGCCGCCAGTTGTTCACGTGCCTTGATAAAGCCATCGATACCACCTTGCAGTAATTCACTGGCCATCTGGTCCTGTTTCAGTTGCGCATCAAAATCGGCATGACTGATTGGATTCAGTTCACCTTGAGATTGAATATCTTTGGCTGAAAGTTGAGCCTGAACTTCACGCTGATCATTTTCCAGTTGTTCCAGCAAGTTTGGTGCGACAGTGAGCAGATCACAACCGCTGAGGCCCAACACCTGCTCAATACTACGGAAGCTTGCACCCATGATTTCAGTTTTAATCCCATGCGCTTTATAGAATTCATAAATGCGTTTCACTGAGAGTACGCCTGGATCTTTTTCGATCGGATACGACTCAACACCTTCCGCTTTCTTGTACCAGTCTAGAATGCGGCCGACAAAAGGTGAGATTAAAGTCACTTTGGCATCAGCGCAGGCATGGGCCTGATGCTGACCAAATAATAAGGTCAGGTTGGTATGGATACCTTCTTCTTCCAGTGCTTTCGCTGCCTGAATGCCTTCCCAAGTCGATGCGATCTTAATCAGGATGCGGTCAGAATCAATTCCATATTGATCATACAGCGCGAGTAATTCTTTAGCCTTGGCGATGGTCGCTTCAGTATCAAAAGACAGGGAAGCATCCACTTCAGTCGAAACACGACCTTCAATCAGTTTTAAAATTTCAACACCGAATTTGACGGTCAAAATATCAATCGTGCGTTCAATCAGGGCATTATTCACATAGCTTTCTTGCTGGGCTTGTTGAAAAGCAGCTTCAATCAATGCCTGATTTTCAGGTTGTTTCGCTGCTGCAGTAATCAGAGATGGATTTGTGGTTGCATCCAGAGGGCGAAATTTCTCAATTGCGCTTAAATCACTGCTATCTGCCACAATAGTCGTCAAGTTTTTTAATTGGTTTAATGCAGTTAATGTCATTACGATCTAGTTCTATGGTTATTGCTTATGCATTCTTATATATCATAAATCATCCTCTTACCAAGTAGACTGTCGTTGAATTTCTGTGATTAATGGTCGGTTTTTCGCTGCTGACGCAAGTGATTAATCAAAAAATGAGCAGCTGTACCCAGTCGAGTTTCCCGGCTCCAGACCAGATCGACAAAATATTCAAATTTTGGGGTGAAATCGAGCAGCTGCAAGATCTGTAGCTGCTCCTGCAAATGTAGCTGTTCATTGATCATTTCCAGAGGGAGTACACCCCAGCCCAAACCTTGCTGGATCATGTTACAGGCTGAATGATGATTGTCAGTGCGCCAGTAATTCCGGGAAAAGAGCAGTTCTGGCTTAATGCTACGATCACGACTGGCAACAACAATCTGTCGGTTTTGTAAAATCTGTTCATAGCTGACCTGGTGAAATTGACTTAATGGATGCTGTTTGGCCGCCACAGCAACCAGTACCTCACGCTTTAATTCTATAAACTGTTCACGGGTTTCCAGCTGTTCTCGTTCAAACATCAGCGCTAACTGCGCTGAACCTTCAAATAGCATGTGATGAGCATCTTCCTGAGGTGCGCTAAAGACATTAACTTGCAGGGCTGGAAATTCCCGTTCCAGCAAAACGATATAATCGGTCCAGCGGGTATGGAGGAGCTCAGACACCACCACAATATTTAATTCAGATTCCAGACCAGAACTGAGCGCAAGCGCATGTTGCTTCCATTGATTCATTTCAACCAAAAGCTGTTCAGTTTTTTCATATAGCACTTGCGCCTGTGCGGTGGGTTTCGGTTCACGGCCAATGCGTTCAAATAACACCAGATTAAGATCAATTTCCAGATTGGCAATGGACATGCTCACTGCAGAAGGAACTTTACCAAGTTTACGTGCAGCAGCAGAGAAGGAGCCGGTTTCCATGACCAGTTTAAACATTAGCAGCTGTTCTTGATTAATATTCATGAATTCTATCTTTCATTTTTATTGATAGATTCTAACTCGAATAATCAAATTTAAAAAAATAAAATTCTTTTATCTCCTGACTTGTTGAACGGAAATGTTAATTTCGAAAAGAAGACTGATTCATGCCACCTTATATGAAGGCATTTTATTGGTGGTGATTGCCATATTACTGAGTACGCTCATGCATATGCCGCTTGAGGTCACAGGCGCTCTCGGAATTGCGATGGCTGTCACTTCAATGTTCTGGAATATGCTGTTTAATCATTATTTTGAAAAGTTTGAAGCCAAACATTGTCTGAAAAGAACCATCAAAGTGCGGATTGCTCATGCGATTGGATTTGAGGGTGGTTTGATGCTGGCGACGATTCCGATGGTAGCTTATGCATTACAGATCGGTCTGGCGCAGGCTTTTCTTCTGGATTTGGCGATGACACTATGTATTCTGGTGTATACCTTTATCTTCCAGTGGTGCTATGATCACCTTGAGGCCAAAATGGGGCTGGAACCAGACTACCGAAAAGCTTAACTTGAGTCTTTACTAGAGTAATCCTCAAATGCTTCGCTAATAATATTGCAATAAAAAACCGCTCATAAAGAGCGGCTTTTTTATATGAGGTTTGGATTATTTTTCAATAATTGCTGTTACGCCTTGACCACCAGCTGCACAGATCGAAACCAGTACACGACCTGAACCTTTCTGGTTAATCAGTTTTGCTGCAGTTGCGATAATACGACCGCCAGTTGCTGCAAACGGGTGACCTGCAGCAAGAGAAGAACCTTTTACGTTCAGCTTGGCACGATCAATTGAACCTAGAGGAGCATCCAGACCTAAACGTTCTTTACAGAATTTTGGATCTTCCCAAGCTTTCAGCGTTGAAAGTACTTGCGATGCAAATGCTTCGTGAATTTCATAGTAGTCAAAATCTTGAAGTTTTAGACCAGCACGTTCCAGCATACGAGGAACTGCATAAGCAGGTGCCATCAACAAGCCTTCTTTCTTCTCTACGAAATCAACTGCAGCAGTTTCCTGGAAAGTCAGGTAAGCCAGTACTTCATGACCATTTGCTTTAGCCCATTCTTCAGAAGCCAATAGCACACAAGACGCACCATCAGTCAGTGGAGTAGAGTTACCCGCTGTCATGGTACGTGCATCGCCTTTACCAAAAGCAGGCTTTAGTTTCGCCAGTTTTTCAACTGAAGAATCTGGACGTAAGTTGTTGTCACGTTCAAGACCCAAGAATGGAGTCACCAGGTCATCAAAGAAACCTTCTTCATAGGCTGCTGCCATTTTCTGGTGTGAAGAAGCAGCTAACTCATCTTGCGCTTCACGGGAAATACCCCATTCCAGTGTAGTAATCGCCTGATGGTCGCCCATAGACAGACCAGTACGTGGCTCACCATTTTTTGGTGCGTCCATCAGGTCTTTCACATTGATTTTAGTCAGGGCTTTTAAACGGTCTTTCGCCGTTTTCGCAATGTTCAGCTCAAGTAATGCTTTACGTAAGCCATCACCGAAAGCGATGGGTGCATCAGAAGTCGTATCTACACCGCCTGCGATCCCCACTTCGATTTGACCTAGAGCAATCTTGTTCGCGACCAGGAAGGCCGCTTGAAGGCCAGTACCACATGCTTGCTGGATGTCATAAGCAGGGGTTTCCGGTGCAAGAGCAGTATCCAGTACACATTCACGCGTCATGTTGAAGTCGCGGCTGTGTTTCAGTACAGCACCTGCAACCACTTCACCTAAGCGTTGACCTTGAAGGTTAAAACGTTCAACCAGACCATTCAGGGCTGCTGTGAACATATCAGTATTGGATGCCGTAAAGTAAGCACCGTTAGAACGTGCAAATGGAATGCGGTTACCACCGATAATAGCAACGCGGCGAACTGTATTTTGGCTCATGTTTGGTTCCTGTTGAACAGAAGTCTGTGTTATAGATGCTGAATCTTGTTGGCTTGAAGTCGTTTTTTTGGTACGTGCAGATGTACTGCGTGTACGTGTGGTTTTAGCCGGACTTTTTTCTGCGGCATTGGCTGTATCAGGATTTTTAGTGCTACGCTTGCTACGCGTTGATGGTTTTGACACAGTTTCTGTCGCAGAGTTCTCGACTGCTGGATTATCTTGAGTTGTTTTGCTCATAAGGCTTTACCAGGCAAATAGATCGTCTTCTTGGCGGTTACATTAGCATAGAAGAAGATAGGCTGTATTGACTACAATGACATTACAGACTGCGCTTAGGTCAAGTCATCTGCCTATTATCTCAAGTATGATTGGGCAGAATCTGGTAGATCTATTGAAATATAAGTGTCTGGCATCATACTGAAGTTTAAGGATAACTTTAGATCAACCAAAAATTAATTTGTATGAGAGATAATAAACATGACTGATCAGTACCAAACTTTTGCAAAATCTCCTATTGGTAAATTTGTCATTAAAAATTTGGGTCTGCCATCCCCAACTTCTTTAGACCGTTTTGAGTCTGCTACACCAGTTGTCAAAGGTGCGGTATTGTTTGGAGCAGCACCGGCAAGTACCTTGACTGGTGCTATTGCTCAGGTTCTGGCAAATATTCATGCCAATAGTTATGCAGGTAACAATGCTGAACTGCAACAGGCTGCTGCATCGGCTGGACTGAATCTGGGTGCATTTAATCCGGGCGATAAAGAATCAAAATTCAAAGTTGTCATTTTTGATGCTTCAGGAATCGAAAATTCAGAACAGTTAAAATCACTTTATGATTTCTTTAACCCGATTGCGCGTCAAATTCAAAGTTCTGGCCGTGTCGTGATTGTGGGGACTACGCCTGAAACTGCTAAATCAGTCAGTCAGTCAATTGCTCAACGCGCACTGGAAGGTTTTGTAAAATCTGTGGGTAAAGAGTTTAAAAAGGGTATTGCAGCGAACCTGATCTATGTAGATGCCGGTGCTGAAGCAAACCTTGAGTCTGCTTTACGTTTTGCAGTTTCTCCACGTTCTGCCTATGTTTCTGGTCAGGTGATCCGTGTTTCACCTGCTGAAAAAGTGGATGTGGACTGGACTAAACCATTAGCGGGTAAAACTGCTGTAGTGACCGGTGCGAGCCGTGGTATTGGTGAAGCGATTGCTCATGTATTGGCACGTGATGGCGCACATGTTATCTGTCTGGATGTTCCGCAGCAGCAAGCGGACCTTGACCGTGTAGCCGGTGAAATTGGCGGTTCAACTTTAGCCATCGATATTACTGCTGCAGATGCAGGTGAGAAAATCAAAGCGGCAGCAGCTGAGCAAGGCGGTCTGGACATTATTGTGCACAATGCCGGTATCACCCGTGACAAGACTTTGGCCAATATGAAGCCTGAGCTATGGGATCTGGTGATTAACATCAACCTGTCTGCCATTGAACGTGTAAATGACTATTTAATCTCCAACGATGGTCTAAATGCCAATGGTCGCATTATCTGTGTATCCTCAATTTCAGGTATTGCAGGTAACCTGGGTCAAACCAACTATGCAGCGTCTAAAGCGGGTGTGATTGGTGTGGTGAAATTTACAGCACCAACCTTAAAAAATGGTATAACCATTAATGCTGTTGCACCGGGCTTTATCGAAACACAAATGACGGCTGCGATTCCATTTGCAATCCGTGAAGCAGGCCGCCGTATGAACTCAATGAGCCAAGGTGGTCTACCTGTAGATGTTGCAGAAACAATTGCCATGTTTGCTTCTACGGCTTCAACAGGTTTAAATGGCAACGTGGTTCGTGTCTGTGGTCAAAGCCTATTAGGGGCTTAATGGAATCTCTCCCGACCTCTCTTAAAGAGAGGAGAAGCCCCCTTTTAAAGGGGAATTCAGGGAGATTAAAATTCTAAAGAGAAAATTCCAAGAATTCTCAAAACCTCTCCAGTGCTTCACTTTCATACAATGATTGAAGTATGCTCAGGAGAGGTCACTTTATAAAGATAATATTTCCAAAGGTTCAGTATGAATACGCGCCATTTTAGTCAACTTCCAAAACCTTATTTAGCCTATCCAAAAGTGATTCAAGGCTTGATTTTTAAAAAGCCGAAAGCTGAAAAAGTTCTGCCGCAAGTTGAATATGTGGTGGATTCATTCAAGGTCGATCAGAAACATTTAAAAGCCTATAATGAAGTATGTGGCTTTAAAAATAATGGTTATATTCCAGCTATTTATTTGACCGTGCTATCTCAAAGTCTGCAAATGCACATGATGACCTCGGAAGCATTTCCGTTCCCGATTTTAGGACTGGTACATATCCGTAATCAGGTCAAGCAGTACCGTAAAGTCGGTGTAAATGAGACTTTAACCCTGTCATGCAAATTTGGTGAATTACAGCCACATGACAAAGGCGTTCAGTTTGATTTTATTACCACAGTCAAAGTGGGCAATGAAGTCGTCGTTGAGGCATTAACGACTTATCTTTCACGTCAAAAGACTGATGCTAAAGCTGCTGCAAAATCAGCAGAAAGTAAAGCACCAGACTATAAGCTGAATACTGAATGGAAAATTTCAGAAAATACCGGCCGCCGTTATGCCATGACCTCAGGTGATTTTAACCTGATTCATATTCATGCTGTTACAGCGAAGGCTTTTGGTTTTAAACAGGCAATTGCACATGGTATGTGGAGCAAAGCCAAAGCGCTGGCTAATCTGTCATTGCCAGATGCATATGAAGCCGATGTCTGGTTCAAGTTGCCGATGTACTTACCCTCTAAAGTTGAGTTCCTGACCGCTCAAGCAGCGAATGATACAGATTTCCTGATCCGGAACAGCAAAAACCAGAAGCCGCATGTCACTGGTCATGTAAAAGCAATTTAAATCTAAATCAAAAGCCTAAACTCGATTTAGGCTTTTTTATTTTAAGGGATCAAAATTCTATGGATAGAATGATGCAGCCAATCAAAGATTATCTGTTTGCGGATCAGCATAATTATCAGGGCAATGTGGATGCGCGTTTTCGCGACCTTGCCCGTCAGTTTAGCCGCTTACAGGATGCACGTACTGAACAGGGTGGTGCAGCACTTGTCGTATATTTTCAGGGGCAAAAAGTTGTCGATATCTATACCGGGAAGAAGTCTGCCACAGAAAACTGGCAGCCCGATACCATGTCACTATGCTATTCCACTGGTAAAGGTGTACTAGCAACCCTAGCGCATATTCTGGTCAGTAAAGGTTATCTGGACTATGACAGATCAGTTGCAGAATACTGGCCTGAATTTGCCCAGAAAGGTAAACGGTCGATTACTTTGGCACATATGCTGAGCCATCAAAGTGGTTTGTTTGATATCCGTAATATCATTGATGATGCCACTGAAATGGCTGACTGGTCACACATGCTGGAGCGGATCGCGGCAGCTGAACCACGTTTTCAGACCACGACTGATGCCGCTTATCAACCTTTGACTTTTGGCTGGCAGGTGGGGGGAGTACTGGAAAAGGCAACTGTTAAATCATTAGGCCAATTAATGCAGGAATATTTAGTTCAGCCTCTGCAATTAAATGGTGCCTATTTTAGTGTGCCGCTGGATGAACTGCCTCGAGTTGCGCGACCGATCTTTAAAGCAAAATCTGCATCTCAATCTTCTAAAGGCAAAAGAGTAGTTACACGCAAACCCGGTTTAATGGAGCGTGCTCTGGTCTGGAGTGGTCAGAGTCCACAAGATTTTCAGGATGGCATGATTCCTAAAGGCATGAAGAATTTTAGCTTCTTTAGTGATGAGGGATTACAGGCGATTATTCCTTCAGCTAATGGCGTCTTTACTGCAGACAGTCTGGCAAAAATCTATGCGATGTTGGCCAATCACGGTGCTTGGCAAGGCCAGCAGTTGATTTCACCTCCAGTATTCCAGCGACTAAGCCAGGTGCAATATACCCGTCGTGATCGGGTGATGCCTGTGCCAATGCACTGGCGTCTGGGTTATCACCGTATTTTGACATTGGGTAAAGCCTCTACAGGTTTTGGTCATATGGGCTTTAACGGTTCTGGTGCCTGGTGTGATCCGGAACGCGGTTTAAGTTTTGCCTATACCCATAACTTCCCAACAGGTTCATTAACTGGAGATTACCGTCTTTGGGGGCTGACGCAGGAAACTTTGCGCTGTGCTGATGCGGTATTGACGGGAAGAAAAGGCTGGCGCTAACTGAATATCCTTGATTTGGGAGTTTAGTCAGTCATTTAAAATATGCTATTTTGTGGCAAATTCCAGCGCTGCGAAATGAAACCATGAAAAAAGTAATACTGATTCCCTTAGTGGCAACCGGTGCTTTATTCGGTTGTGAGGATCAAACCCAATCAGCTAAAAATACTATTGTTGAAGCCAAGGCACAGATTCCAGCATGGGCGGGAGAGTATCAGGGTACAACTCCTTGCATGGGCTGCTTGTCCCGTTGTGATGATTGTCCGGGCATGGCTGTCATGCTAACTCTGCACGAAGATCAAACTTATACTTTAGAACGTGAAAGCCTGAGTGGTCATAATGAGGTGGAAACCTTTAGTGGCCCGATTCGTTTCCAAGATGATTCTCATCAGAAAATTGAGCTGGTGAATGTAGCGACTCGTAATTTACTGTATGTTGATTTGGAAGAGCATGTGCTGGAAATCCGTGAAGACAAAAGCGGTAAACGCTACCAGATGCAGAGTGATTTTATTTTAGGGCGATTCGCTTAAACAGATTCAACCCAATCCTTTACAGCCCAATGAAATTCCAACTAATACAGCTCAGATACAACAAGCTGTACCTGCTGCTTCAGCTCCACAACAAAATCAGATAACGCAGCAGGAAAGTGCTCCGGTTGCTCAAGCTGCTGTAGAAGATTTTTCATTTATCTTTGATCAGAAATTTTTATTTCTAAGATTGTATTAATCCGCTCAAATAGAGCGAAAATCAATAGATATTTTATTTTCCAAATATACTAAAAATATCCTGATATTTCAGTCAGGCATAAAAATGGAGCAAACAGCTTCGAGATAGTTGATTTAAATCAGATTGATAGGTCTATCTCTCCAGATCATAACTGATTAATTCATTCACTATTTTATAAAAAAACAGTATGCTTAGACCTGTAAAAAGGAGCATACATGTATCAAGTACTTGCGCGAAAATACCGTCCCCGCAATTTCAACGAATTGGTCGGTCAAAACCATGTTTCACGTGCCTTAACCAGCGCACTGGAGCGTGGCCGTTTGCACCATGCCTATTTGTTTACGGGAACGCGTGGTGTTGGTAAAACCACGATTGCACGTATTTTGGCGAAGTGCTTGAACTGTGAAACCGGTATTACTTCGACTCCTTGTGAGGTATGTCCGACCTGTACCGCCGTCAATGAAGGCCGTTTTATTGACCTGATTGAGATCGATGCGGCATCACGTACCAAAGTTGAAGATACCCGTGAGCTGCTGGACAATGTCCCTTATGCGCCAACTCAGGGTCGTTTCAAGGTCTATCTGATCGATGAAGTACATATGCTGTCCACGCATTCTTTCAATGCTCTATTAAAGACACTGGAAGAACCACCGGAGCATGTCAAATTCCTGTTCGCAACCACAGATCCGCAAAAGCTGCCGATTACTGTTATTTCTCGCTGCCTGCAATTTACTTTGCGTCCATTGGCTGTTGATGAAATTACCGAACATCTGGGCAATATCCTGACGAAAGAAAGCATTCAGGCTGATCAGGATGCGATCTGGCAGATTGCAGAATCAGCACAGGGCTCGCTTCGTGATGCTTTGTCTTTAACGGATCAGGCGATTGCTTATGGTCAGGGGGCTATCCAGCATCAGGATGTCAAAGACATGCTGGGCTTGATCGACCGAACCATCATCTATGATCTGATTCTGGCTATTCATCAGAACCAGAAAGCACGTGTTAGCGAATTATTATTGCAATTCCGTCAGCAGGCGCTGGATGTATCACTGGTATTAGATCAGCTGATTTCTACCCTGCATGAACTGGCTTTATTACAATATCTGCCGGATTTAAGCCTGAAATACAGTGCCGAGATCAATCAAAAGATCATGCAGTTATCGGCTTTGATTTCAGCACAAGATTTGCAGCTGTATTATCAGATCGCCTGTAAAGGTCGTGCTGACCTACAGCTTGCGGTTACGCAGGAGCAAGGCTTTGAGATGACGGTGCTGCGTTTGCTAGCCTTCCGTCCGCTACAGCCCAATGAAATTCCAACTAATACAGCTCAGATACAACAAGCTGTACCTGCTGCTTCAGCTCCACAACAAAATCAGATAAAGCAGCAGGAAAGTGCTCCGGTTGCTCAAGCTGCTGTAGAAGATTTTTCATTAGATGCTGGCTATGAAGACGATCAGGATGATCATCCAGTCACTGCACAGTCTGAACCATCTTCGAATGATTTTCTGGATGAAGACGAGCCAGAAACCAATTCTGAGCCTCAAGTCATACAAGCTGAATCAACTAGAGTAGAACAATCTGAGTCTGATCAGATTGTATTTGATCCAAACCTGGAAGATGGCCTGTTTGGTTTTGACGATGTTCCTGCAGAACCTGTTCCATCCAGCCCTGAAGCCAGCAGTGATGATTTTCTCTTAGAAGAATTCATTCCTGAAAATGATACTGCTGCACCAGTAGAACAAGAATCCGAGTTTAGTCTGGATGCTTTAGCTCCTGAATCAGAACAAGTGATTCATAAAGCAGATGAAAGCCAGCCAGAAATTTCTACTCAGACTGAGGTTGCATCTACTCAGATCGCAAATACGAATGTTTCTACAGACCGTAATCTGATGCCTCAGGATATTCTGCAAATTCCGGTACAGGATATGCAGGGTGAATGGACGGTAGAAAAATGGGAATTCTGGTTCCGTAACAGCCAGTTATCCCCGGCAGTTCAGGAACTGGCTCAGTATGGCATCATGACTGGTCAGATTAATGCAGCATCGGTCTTTCATATTCCAGAGCGTTATCAGCCGCTTTTGTCGCAGCTACAACATCATCTGGAAGCAGCTTTGCGGGAACAATGGCCACAGACCATTTTCCAGGTGAAGTTTGAAGATGTAGAGCAGTTAACGCCATATACCATGCAGCAAGAACGTAAAGTACGCGCTTTTAAACGCGCAGAAGAGCTGCTGCATGCTGAACCGGCTGTACGTGACTTGCTGGAACAGTTTGATGGTGAATTGCACAATATTCAGCTGAAATAAAATATTTTAGACTGAGACAAAACGTGCTAAAGCATCCCGCATTTCAGTTGGAATCGGGGTGCTTTTTCGTGTGTAGCGATCGACAAACACATGTACAAAACTGCCTTGAGCGGCTGCCGTATCAGAATTCATTTTGAAGATTGCCAGATCATAGCTGAGAGAACTATTCCCCATTTTTTCTATGGCGACACCTACCTCAATAATTTCCGGATAAGACAGTTCCTGATTGAACTGGCATTGCGAGCTGACCACCAGTCCAATCATTGGAGAATATTTGGGATCAAATGCGGCTTCCTGAATCAAAAGGGCATTCGCGGCCGTATCAAAATAGCTGTAATAAGTGACATTATTGACATGGCCATACAGGTCATTGTCCGCCCAACGAGTCTGTATCGGCAGAAAAAATGAATAATGTTCGCGTTGTTTAAGAGCTGCTTTCATATTTTTAAATAACTTGTAGTGGCTAGATCTGCTGAGTCGAAAATAATCCTAAATCTAATAAATCGCCTGATAAATGTTGTAAGCATCTTCCAGAGTAAGTTCACGTGGATTGTTCTGTAACAGGCGGCTCTGTTTCATGGCATCTTCGGCCATGATCATTAGCATATGTTCAGGAATTCCTAACTGTTTAAGTTTCAGGGTTAAGCCACTTTTCACCAGATGATTATTAAAATGATCGATAAACAGGTCAGTCAGGCCATCGTGACAGCCTTTGCTTTGTGGATCTAACCAGCACATCAGTTCGGCATAGAGCGATTTGGCATCCGGCGTATTAAATTTCATCACCTCAGTTAATACCAGTGCATTACTATGTCCATGCGAAATATGGAAATGTCCACCTAATGGATAAGCCAAAGCATGCACTGCACCTACTGGTGCATTGGCAAAAGCTTGACCTGCTAGCATCGAGCCGACCAGCATGTTTTGACGTGCGTCCAGATCCTGACCATCATCTAGCACACGTTGAAGATTGGCATTTAACAGTTTTAAGGCATGCTTGGCCAGCATATCGGAATAGGGATTTTTTTTGATTTTAGAAGTATAAGCTTCAATGGCATGGACCATGGCATCAATGCCGGTCGCAGCAGTAATTAAGGGCGGCAGATTTTGGGTAAAGGTTGCATCCAGAATGGCAGTATCTGCAAACAGGATCGGTGCCACAATTCCGGTTTTGGTAGTTTCACCTGTAGTGACAATTGAAATCGGAGTAACTTCAGATCCTGTACCTGCAGTGGTAGGAACCAAAATCAAGGGCAAACGGGGGCCAGTAGCCTGATTTACGCCATACAGATCAGACAAAGATTGGTGCTGTGCCGGATGACTCAAGATTGCGATCAGCTTGGCGACATCCATAGAGCTGCCACCACCAAAGCCAATCACGATATCGACATTTTCCTGTTTGGCAAAATCTGCTGCTTCAAGCACTACATGCTCAGGTGGATCGGCCTGTACATCGGAATAAATTGCATAATCCAGTCCCGCATCTTCAATAATTTCCAGAATAGGCAGGTGTAATTGATGCTGTAGCATGCCTGGATCAGTGACTAGTAAAACACGCTGATAACGGCCCTGTTTGAGAATAGAGGATAATTCCTGAATCGTGCCGAGGCCGGCGATGATGTTGGGAACGGTTTGAAACTGAAATCGATTCATGTCTTTATCCTTTAATTTTTATCGCAAATACAAAATTATTATGGGGCGGTGATATAGGATTCATCAGGTAAATAACTTAACATAAGTATCTTGAAAATGATTAACTCTGAGGTTGTTTATGTCATCCAGAACGCCATATAAGGTGTTATGTGTTTGTTTGGGAAATATTTGTCGTTCTCCCACGGCAGAAGTGGTACTCAGACATTATTGTGATGAACAGAAACTCGATATTGTGGTCGACTCAGCAGGAACCAGTAATTACCATCCGGGGAAAGCACCTGATTTGCGTAGCCAGCAACATGCCTTAAAACGGGGTTATGATCTTTCTGGCCTGCGTGCGCGTCAACTCAAAACCCATGATTTTATTGATTATGATCTGATTCTAGCGATGGATCTGGAAAATCTGGCAGATATTCAGGCGCTCCAGCATCAGGCAGAGGCAGAATTCGGACGCCTGCGTGCCCAGGTTGCTTTAATGAGTGAACATGATCAGCACTATCCAAAACAGGCTTTGCCAGATCCATATTATGGCGGGGCAGATGGTTTTGAGCGTGTCCTGAACCAATGTGAGTCCAGCAGTCGGGCCTGGGTAGAAATTTTTAAACAACATCAAACAGAAAAGGTTTAAGTCATGCAGATTCAGACTCAGGTTCAACTTAAACCTTTTAATACGCTAAATCTCGAAGTGATTGCCGCTTACTACAGCCGGATCCAATCAACTGATGATCTGATTGCTGCACTGGAGTTTGCTGAGCAGCAACAACTGAATGTGCTGATTCTTTCTGGCGGTAGCAATATGTTATTGCCGGAACAGATTGATGCTCTCGTCCTGCATATGGATATCCAGGGCATTGAAATGCTAGAAGGAAATGAGCAGCATCAATGTCTGCGGGTAGGTGGGGGCCAAGTTTGGCATGACTTCGTACTCTGGACGACAGAACAGAAACTCTATGGTCTACAGAATCTGGCCCTGATTCCCGGACTGGTCGGCGCATCTCCAGTGCAGAATATTGGGGCATATGGTGTCGAAGTCGGCGAATTTATTCATGCGGTAGAGGTCTATGACCGTAAGCTGAAAAAATTTGATTCCATTCCTGCTTCAGACTGTCATTTTTCCTATCGTCATAGTATTTTTAAAGATGATCCAACACGTTATGTGATTACACACGTTACTTTTAAATTACTAAAACAGGCAAATCTGAAACTGAATTATGGTGATCTTAAAGCAGCGGTGGGTGATAATCTCACAGCAGAAAACTTGCAGCAGCAGGTGATCCGGATTCGTCAGAGCAAACTGCCTGATCCTAAAGAATTTCCAAACGTGGGAAGTTTCTTTAAAAATCCTATCGTAAATCAACAGGTTTTTGACCGAATTGCTGTGCATTTTTCTAATTTGCCCCATTATCCACAGGCCAATGATCAGGTTAAAATGGCGGCAGGCTGGCTGATTGATCAGGCAGGCTGGAAGGGGAAACAGCTTGGACCAGTTGGCATGTTCCATAAACAGGCACTGGTTCTGGTGAACTATGGTCATGCTTCTCTGACGGATGTCCGTCAAGCCTATGGCGCAGTACAGCAGGCTGTCTGGGACAAATTCAAGATTATGCTCGAACCTGAACCGGTATTATTTGATTGTAAAGGCTTAATTCGATCTCATCAGGATAAATAACGTATATGAAAAACACCCATTGGATGGTCCGTTTAGTACAAATCGTCGCAGGACTGTTTGTATTTTTCGGCTGTCTGGTGATGTTGATCTATTCGCCATTTTATTCGCAGCTTGTGGTTAAGGGACTCAATCGATTTGTGTCCTTTGAAATTAACGAAGTTGCAGCACAAAGCCAGAAAATGGCTTCCTTGAGTGAAGATGATACGCTCGAACCAGGTTCTGATCAGTGGATTGCCCGTCAGGCTTATTTGCGTGTGATGGAGCAGGATATCCAGCAAAATCATTCTGCCAATCTGATGCTGATTCAGGCACGCTACAAGGTACTGCAACAGATGATTGAAGAACATCAGCGTGAACAGCAGGAAGAAAAAGCAGAACAGAACCAGCCTGCACAAGTGCCTTTATTGTCCCAGCAAGAACCTGTGGAAGCCGTTGACCCGACTCAGAAGGTCCGCGAACTGCTGGAATGGGACAGTAATGAAAACAAGGAACGGATTGAACAATATGTTGAATTCTTAACGACTCATCCTCTGGAAGATGAAGAAGCGAGTGCCGTACAGGTCACAGCGAAAGAGGAAATCAAGGAAGATCTGGCTTTACTGCAGGAACAGCAGCAACAGAAACCGGTCAATCAGTCTAAACCTTATGCCATTGTGGTCTTAGGTGGTGGTTTAACTTTACATGAAAATGGTAAGGATATTGTGGTCAATGACTATACGCGTTTGCGTCTGGAAACCACACTCGCAGTTGAAAAACAGTATCAGTTACCGATCGTATTGAGTGGTGTGGAAGCGCCGTATATGCAGCGCTGGTTACAAAATTACAATGTCGATGCCAAATTGCTTGAAGACCGCAGCATGAATACCTGTGAAAATACCCGTTTCAGCTCGTTATTATTGCAAAAAAAAGGTGGGGCACCGACTGTGATTCTGATTACCGACCGTTATCATATGCCGCGTACCCGTCGTCTGTTTGCACTGAATGGTATTCAAACGATTCCAGTGGAAGCACCGATGCCGAAGTCCTTGACCCGTTGGCGTCCAAGTCGACAAAATTATGATCATAGTCGCCGTGCCAATTATGAAATGCTGGCCACTATCCGCGATATGTGGTTTGGCTCCAGTGACTGTCGGGAGGTGCCTTAATGTCTGATATTCCGTTTTTAAATCCGACCATCCTGAAACAGCTGGATTTACCTGTGCCAAGCAGGGAAACAACGCCACAGCTTTTACAGCCCTTAAACTTGAATAGGGATGACCAGCCGACTATTGATCTGCTGTCTTATCGCAGACTATATGGTTTCGATTTGCTGGATTGCAAGCATTGGCAGGGCTATGTACAGATGCCGCTGTTTAAACTGCATGTGCAAGTATTTACACCTAATCTAGAAAATACCCGTTTTGACAAGATTCAGGGAACGGCCTTTCTGTTACATGGATATCTGGAACATAGCGGAATTTATCAGCCGATCGTACGTGAGTTGCTGGAACAGGGCTTTAGCGTCCTGACTTATGACCTGCCGGGGCATGGTCTCAGCGATGGTTCATCTGCCAGTATACAGAATTTTGACCATTACCAGCAGGTTTTGCATGCGGTATATCGTTATGTGAAGCATGCAGAGCAGTTACCGAAACCATGGGTTGGTATTGGACAAAGTACTGGTGGTGCGATCTGGATGCATCATTTGCTCGAATTTGCAGAACGACGTGAAAATCCGTTTGTAGATCGCGTGCTGTTATTGTCACCGTTGATTCGTCCGGCTAAAACTGCCTGGTGGCATAATCCGCTCGGACTCGGCATTATCAGCCGGATCAAGCGTGAAGTACCACGTCATTTCCGTCGTAATAACCATAATCCTGAATTTCTGCGTTTTATCCGCCTCAAAGATCCTTTGCAACCCCGCATGATGGGCATGGACTGGATTCTGGCGATGTCACGCTGGATGCTGGAAATGGAAGCACGTCCAGCTTGCCGAATCCCTGTCTGGTTAGCTCAAGGTGCTCAGGATCAGACAGTGGACTGGCGTTATAATATTGAATTTATCCGTCGCAAGTTCCGCCTGCAAACTTTGTTAATGCTGGAAGAAGGTTCACATCAATTGATTAATGAACGCGCGGATATCCGTGCAGCACTCACAGGTTTAATTCCAGCCTTTTTACATGCGCATGGCAGTAAGACCTATTATTAGACTGTGACACTCTCAATTAAAAAAAGGCGTTTTAGTAAACGCCTTTTTCTTTTCTAACTCGATTAAATTTCACTTATTCTAAGTCTAAAAACTTTCCAATTTGGCCATATTCCACATACGGAAATAGAAATTTTCCTCATCTTTATTTTCGCAATGTAATAATTCACCTTCTTTAAGCCAGAAATGAATCTGGGCAAAGTTCTTGATTTCATGATTGCTGATTCGCTGTGCCAGATGATGCGGTTTAATAGCAGAAGGATGTTTTAAACCTGCTGAAGCGATTAGCTCAGACAGGGCATGCATTGTATTTTTATGGAAATAAAATACTCGCTCGGCCTTAGTCGGGACATGCAGGGCTTTTTGACGCTCTTTATCCTGAGTAGTGACTCCCACAGGGCATTGATTGGTATGACAACTTTGAGCCTGAATACATCCGACTGCAAACATGAATCCGCGCGCTGAATTAACCCAGTCAGCTCCAAGTGCCATGGTACTAGCAATATCAAAGGCACTGATAATTTTCCCGCTTGCACCAATTTTAATCTTGTCTCTCAATCCTGCACCGACCAAGGTATTGTGCACAAACAAAAGACCTTCTCTTAAAGGAGTACCCATATAGTCAATCAATTCAATTGGTGCAGCACCGGTACCGCCCTCAGATCCATCTACCACAATAAAATCAGGATAAATTTTGGTATGTAGCATGGCTTTCACCATACTCATAAATTGCCAAGGTTGACCCAGACAAAGCTTGAATCCGACTGGCTTACCTTCAGAAAGCTCACGTAGTTGTTGAATGAAATTCATCATTTCAATCGGGGTTTTAAACGCCGGATGTCCAGAAGGTGAGACACAGTCATGTTCACGGCTAATCCCGCGAATCTGAGCAATTTCTTCTGAAATCTTGGCTTTAGGTAAAATCCCCCCATGTCCAGGCTTGGCACCTTGTGAAAGCTTGATTTCAATCATCTTTACCTGAGGAAGTTTGGCTTTTTCAGCAAATTTCACCGGATCAAACTGACCCTCTAAGGTCCGACAACCAAAATAGCCGCTACCAATTTCCCAGACAATGTCACCGCCATGTTCCAGATGATAAGGGCTGATACTACCTTCACCTGTATCATGAAAGAATTTGCCTTTTTGCGCACCAAGATTCAAAGCCCGAACCGCATTGGCACTTAAACTCCCGAAACTCATAGCCGAGATATTCAAAATTGAAGAAGAATAAGGCTGCGTACACTGCTCATTGCCGATCAGAATGCGGAAGGTTTCTGGATCAGCAGGTCGGCAAGGAGTGAGAGAGTGGCTAATAAACTTATAATTTTCTTCATAGACATTCATGATTGAGCCGAAAGGCTTATCTGAATTTTCATTTTTGGCCCGTTGATACACCAGACTGCGCTGCATACGTGAAAATGGCAAAGCATCCCGATCCGCTTCAATAAAATACTGACGAATTTCAGGACGGAATTCTTCAAAGATAAAGCGGAAATGACCCATAATCGGGTAATTTTTTAAGATTGAATGTCTGTTTTGCAAGACATCATATAGGCCTAGCAGGCTCAGCAGAATACTGACAATCCATAAGGTATTCACCAAAGTTGCTGGCATAAAATAATAAATATAGCGCGGTTCATAACCGATATGAAAAATCGTAAAAATAACGGCGATGGTGATGCAGGCAAACCAGACCGAATGCCGTGAAAAGAAAGTATTAAGTAATTTGTGTCGTACTAATTGCGCAGGGTTAGCCATTATGAAATTAAATCCCTATTTCCACTACGATAGCGTTTAATAATGTGCAGAGCTGCCTGGCTTATACAAGCATAGAATTGTTTTTTAATTTTATAAGCTTGCTGAAAATGGAATGATGGTGGTTATACCTGACTTTAAGATAGATAATAAATTTTCCAAATAATCTTCTATGGAAAAATTGTGCAAAAGGCATACATTCTTTTTATTTCAAAAACAGGCTTAAGCGCTCTATAGTGATTTTTATCCCCACAGCAGGAGTGTAAATTATGACAAAAAAATCGATCCGTTTTAATAATGCAGAGCTGGCTTGCTCATGTTATCAGACTCTTTAATTTCTAATGTGACACATCCGGTCTGTTTTCTGGGGCAAGAGGAAAGCAGACCGGCTCAGTAACAGATCACCAGAGCAATAATAAAAATAAAATGATAAATTGATCAGGTCCCCAAAATGGGGACTTTTTTATTCTTTGGAAGAGACTGAATCAGTTTCATTCACTTGGTAAACAGCATCTGCCACTATTTTTGGTTCGATATTTTTGATTTTATTGCCAAAACTTCGTAACCACCAAACCAGTTGTGAGGTAAAAGGCACAGTTGCGCTAATCAGGGCTATGCCATTTTCAATTTTTTCAATTTTTTGATCTTTGCTGAGCTGACTTTCTTCAAAATAGTGCGCATCAGATTCAGGCATGCTCAGTTGAAGCAATACATTTTCCGTTGGCTGGTTAAAATCGACCCGGAATCCTAAAGCGCCAGATTCAATATATTCATCAATATCAAAATTTACCGGGTGTAGGGCACGAGAATTCAGCACCTCTGCTGATTTAAAACGGTGCAGGGCAAAGGTCTGAATATCCGATTTATCATGACGGGTACAGACCAGATAGATAATTGAACCTTTTTGCACTAATGCCAGCGGATTTAAAATATAGGTTTTCTCTTCGCCATTATGACCACGACCCTGATAAACACATTCCAGCTGTTTGTCCTGTAACAGGCCTTCGTAAATCGCCTGTTGGGCCGTTTTATCAACGACAGGCGGAATAAGCGGTTGGGTAGCTGGCACGATTCTGACCCGGTTAATCCATTGTCGTACGTTATTTTGTGAAGACAGGCTGCGTCGAGCCAGATCAAACCAGGGATTCATTTCTTCAATCAGACTAGGTGGCAGTAGGTGTTTGAGATGTTCTTCCACCATCATAAAAGTCACCGCCTGTGAACTGGTCATATGCGGCAAGCTTTGAATAGGGGCATCTGAACGCCAGCGCCAGCCCTGGGGCGTGGTTTTACTGCTCTCAATCGGAAAACGCTGGGCAATCTGATTCAGGTCACGCTGAATGGTGCGTAAACTGATCTCGATCCCTTCGCGATTCAGGATTTCCTGGAGTTCACGGGTTCCCATCCATTTGCCGGTAGAAAGACGCGACAAGATTTGCCATTGGCGGTAAAGGCTATTGGAGGTTTCTTTTTCTTGTGCTGACATAATGTATTTTTACTGGCAATCAGTGGAAACAAATTAAATATGAGCTTACCACAATAAGAAATCTGGATTTTTTTCGCAAGTTATTCTGCGCAACAATTGTCCTACAATCCGTAAACATCTTGGTGAAAAATGATATTGAGTGAATAGGCACTTTGCTGGGTTAATACAGACTTCGAAACGGATGTCATGGCATGGATATTGCTCTGATTTTATTATAATAGATTACAATGACGAGGTTTGTATGCTAAAAGAAAGCCAGGATACAAATACTATTACAACAGTAGAAAATCATACTGCAGCAGATTTAAGCAAAAATTTTACAGATACTACAGCACTCAATATTTCAATTAAGCATAGTCCGCATTTTTTATACCAAGAGATTTCCTCGAAATTTTTCAATGAAATGCGTGATCATCAGGTAATAAACAGTCAGGCAGGTCAACGAATTGAAGAATGGCTGTCACAGCATACACTAGATGAATTGAATCAGCTAAATGAAGTAGCAAAAGAACATTTTCTTTATGACGGTATTACGTTTACCGTATACGGCGATGAGCAGGGCACTGAGAGGACTATTCCGTTTGATGTAATTCCACGGGTGATTGCCCGTAAACAGTGGAATATGGTGGCACTCGGTTCAGCACAGCGTGTTCGTGCCTTAAACCTGTTTCTGCATGATATTTATCATCAGCAGGATATTCTCAAAGCCAATATTGTTCCTGAACTTCAGGTACTGACCCATGAAGCGTATCAGCCGCATATGTATCAGCATCATTTGAAAGGCAGTATCTATAGCCAGATTAGCGGGATTGATATTATCCGGGATTCCAAAGGCGAATTTTATGTACTGGAAGATAACCTGAGAACGCCGTCTGGTGTGTCCTATATGCTGGAATGCCGCAAGATCAGCCAGAAGTTAATGCCAAAAGTCTTTGAGCAATCCAATATTGCCGGTATTGAGCAATATCCAAAACTCTTAAGAGAAATTCTGGCGGAAAATGCTTATACCGATAATCCATTCATTGTGGTTTTGACCCCGGGTCGTTTCAATAACGCTTACTATGAACACGCTTGTCTTGCAAGGGAGATGGATGTGCCTTTAGTGACATCACGTGATCTTTTTGTTGAAAACTCGAAGGTTTATGTAAAAACGATACGTGGGCGTCAACAGGTTGATGTTATTTATAGAAGGGTCGACGACGCCTATCTTGATCCACTGTGCTTTAAACCAGACAGTACTTTGGGTGTTCCGGGCTTAATGTCCGCATATTTACAGCACAATGTTGTAATTGCAAATGCCCCGGGTACAGGTGTGGCAGATGATAAATCGATTTATCCTTATGTCGATAAAATGATTCATTTTTATTTGGGTGAAAAACCGATTTTAAATAATGTTCCAACCTACCAATGCCGTAATCCGGAAGATCTGGACTATGTGTTGACAAATTTGCATCAGCTGGTCGTCAAGGAAGCACAAGGTTCTGGCGGTTACGGCATGCTGATTGGACCCCAAGCCTCTCAACAGCATATTGATATTTTTAGAGATAAGATTTTAGCTGCGCCGCATTTATACATTGCGCAGCCAACTTTGGATTTGTCGGTCAGTCCGACTTTAAGCAATTTTGGTATTGCTGAACGACATATTGATCTGCGTCCTTTTGTCTTGAGCTCACCTTACCGCACTGAAATTGTGCCAGGTGGTCTGACCCGGGTAGCCATGCAGGCAGGCTCACTGGTGGTCAACTCATCGCAAGGTGGCGGGATCAAAGATACCTGGGTAGTCGACAACTTACATTCATAACATTCCAAAGAAGGATAACGTCATGGTTTTGTTAAATACCAATGCGCAACATATTTTTTGGTTAGGCCGTTATTTATCTCGTACCCAGTTTTTATGTTCGCATTTTCCATTTTTAGATGATGAAGCCGCTGTGGCTTATGCACATGCTTTCTGTTTGCCTGCGTTTGATGCCAGTTCATTAAATGAGCTGGTTCTGGATAGTACCCAGCCGACTTCATTTACCCAGCAGTTTCAGGTGGCAAAAGACAATATTCAGGAATTGCGTGGTGTATTGTCTGGCAAAGCCTATTCCGAATTGCTGAAACTGATTAAAACTGCGGATCAGAATGCCGGTTATATCTGCGATGTCGTGACAGATTGTGCTGAAATTCTGGAAGCAGAATCATCAGATGTATTTCTGTTTTTCAGTCTGGGCCAATGTCTGGAACAGCTTGATCAGCAGTTACGTCTCGGTGAGGATACGACCCGTACCTTATGTAAAATTGATTATATTGTGGATACGCTCTGTGAGATTGGCTGGGGCAGTGTAAAGCAATACTGGACACAGTTACGTGCTGCACCTGATCTGAAGCAGTTTTATCAGTTTAGTGATCATATTCATCGCTTGTTCGAGGCTGATGTATGAAATTGATGGTGAATCACCAAACGCAATACACGTACACAGCCGAGGTGAGGAACAGTATTCAGTACATCAAAATGATGCCTTCCACCAATGAACATCAGAAAGTGCATTATTGGGATGTCAGTGTACCGGGTCAGAAAGTGATTCGGCATGATGCCTTTCAGAATCTCTGGATGACCAGTACACAGCGTGAATCCTATCATAGCCTGATGATCATGGCACAAGGCATCGTTGAGCTAAATCTCGCGCATGAGCAGGGCTTAAATGATTCCTTAAATCCATATCTATTTTTACAGCCGACTGAAGCAACAAAATGCAATGCAGAGATGAAGGATTTTGCAGAGCAGCATGTTCCAGCACTAACTCGTAAACATTTAATCAGCTTGGCCCAAGCCGTACTCGAACACGTTCCTTATATATCAAATAGTACTACGGTACAGGGTTCTGCGATTGATGCTTTTGAAGCACGTCAGGGCGTCTGTCAGGATCACAGTCATATTTTTATCGCCATGTGTAAACATTTAGGTTTACCATCACGTTATATATCAGGTTATCTTTATGCACAGAATGCCTCACATCTGGCGAGTCATGCTTGGGCTGAGGTATTTATTGAACAGGCATGGTACTGTTTTGATGTGAGTAATCTGTTATTTACGCCTAGTGCGCATGTCTATGTTGCGGTGGGGCGCGACTATTGGGATGTTGCACCAGTACGTGGTGTAAGAGAAGAAGGCGGTGTGGAATCCATGTATTCCATCGTCCAGGTACTAGGATGTTAATTCATTAATAAGGACAAAAAATGACGTATTGTTGTGCCCTTCGTTTAGAGCAAGGTATGCTATTTATCAGTGATACACGTACCAATGCTGGTGTGGATCACATTTCGGTATTTCGAAAATTATATACCTTTGGGGTAGATGGGGAACGCGTTATCGTACTCCAGGCCTCCGGAAACCTGGCAACAACACAGGCAGTGATTGGACATATCAGAAATCAGTTAGAACTCAAGCAGGAACCGAATATCCTGAGTTTGCCAACCATGTTTGATGTTGCAGAACTGGTAGGCAATACGCTTAAAAAAGTAATTGCCAATGTGACTGATGATAGTTTAGAACAAAGTACTTACTATTGTAATTTCCTGGTCGGCGGCCAGATTAAAAATCAGGAAATGCAGCTCTATCATATCTACCCGCAAGGCAATTTTATTTGCGCGACACGAGATACGCCATATTTCCAGATTGGTGAAAGTAAATACGGTAAGCCGATTCTGGATCGTGCCCTGACCTATGATATGCCACTCGATGAGGCATTACGTTGTTCTCTGATTTCTTTTGCTTCTACCTTACGTTCAAATGTATCTGTCGGTATGCCGCTAGATGTACTCGTCTATAAAAAAGACAGCTTGATGATGCCGAAAGGGAAACGTATTGCTGAAGACGATGAGTATTTTACGGATATTAGCCGGCAATGGTCAGAAACTTTAAAGAAAGGCCTGGCGGAATTACCCACACCATCGAATGACTATTTCTTATAAGATTTATAGAAATAAAAATAAGTATTTCTTATAAAAATTAGTAAAAATTGACTGCTTAGTGTACAGTGCTAACTTCTATACGATATTGCATAGATAAGAATAGAGGTTAGCCGCATGTACCAATTTTGTTACGCCAGTGAAAGTACCTCGTCCAAAGCCGACTTACTTCAAGATTTAACGGATATCCTTAAAGAAGCACGTGATTTTAATCATCCTAATCAAATAACAGGGGTGCTTCATTTTGCTGATGGACATTTTTTCCAGTGCCTGGAAGGGGAATGTCTAGTTTTAAAAGCTTTACTGACAGAGAGACTGTTTAAAGATCCACGCCATAAAAATATTAAACTATTTGAAACCAAAGAGATTGAGCAGCGTACTTTTGGCGACTGGTCGATGAAATATATTTCTAAACGCAGTTCCATTCAACAATTCTGCCAAGAGATGGGGTTTGAATTTTTTACGCCTAATGATTTTAACCAGGAACAAGTAGATGCTTTATTACTTGAACTGTCATTAATCGAAAATGAAGAGCAAAAATTAGCTTAAATACTGACCGTATAAAAAAGCCCAATTTATATTGGGCTTCATTATTTTTGGCTAGTTTTTCTTTAAACCAGTTTGCGTACCGGGCGGGCAGACATACGGCAAAGTAATTCATAACCAATGGTGCCATTGGCTTCAGCTACATCATCAACCAGACGGGATTTGCCCCATAGTTCGACTTCAGTACCTAATTCCAGATTGAGACCAGTTGCATCAATGGCAATCATGTCCATTGCCACACGGCCAATCACACGGGTTTGCTGACCATTAATCGCTACATGGTTCTGTTTTGGGAAAGCACGTGGATAACCGTCACCATAACCGATAGAAACAATGGCCAAGGTCATGTCTTGGTCAGCAGTGAAAGTAGAGCCATAGCCAACCTGTTCGCCAGCTTTGATATTGTTCAGTGCAATCACTTCAGCAGTGAAGGTCATTACTGGTTTCAAGTCCAGATCATGCACGGTTTTGTCGGCAAATGGGGTTGCGCCATAGAGCATGATGCCCGGGCGGACAAAGTCAAAATGCAATTCTGGATATTTATAGATCGCAGCTGAGTTACAGCAAGAACCCATTAAAGGTGCGCAGTCATTTTTCACTTCAAGGAACTGCTGGATTTGCTGTTCATTGAGAGGATGTTCCGCATCAGCATTGGCAAAGTGCATCGCCAGCACGCAGGTAAAACCTTCTGCTTTTAATTGATTGATCACATCTTTAATCACATCAATTTTAAAACCAAGACGGTTCATACCGCTGTTGAGTTTTACCCAAACTTTTAGGCCTTTCGCAATATAGGCTTCTTTATTTGCCAGTAACCAGTCCAGTTGTGGCTGATGATGCACAATGACTTCAATATTCTGATCGATCACAACCTGCATTTCATCTGCAGAGAAAATGCCTTCGATTAGGGTAATGGGTTGCTGGTAGCCGAGTTCACGAATTTCCAGGGCTTCTTCCAGACAGGCGACACCAAAGGCATCACTATCTTTTAAGGCTGCTAAGCAGTCTTTAATTCCATGTCCGTAAGCATTGGCTTTGACCATGCTGACGATTTTAGCGGTTGGGGCAAGTTGTTTGACACGGTTTAAATTATATTGCAGTGCTTCACTGTCAATATAAACTGTAGCTTGGCGCACCCTAGATACTCCTGCGGGATGACAAAAATAATATCGTGTGGAACACACAAAACAGGGAGAGAAATAACAGGATTGTGAAAACAAAAGCGGTCATTTCAAAATTGTGAATATTGTAGACCTATCTACTATAAATGGACATGCTCATTTATATAATTTCATGCACAGCAAGCATTCTAAATAAAAAAGAGACCATTTCGGCCTCTTTTCTACACTCAGATCAAACTTGAATACTTACTCTTCATCATCATACTGGGCATAGAACTCAGGAGAGAGGTTACTGAAACGGGTATATTGACCTTCAAATGCCAGACGTACGGTACCAATTGGACCATTACGCTGTTTACCGATAATAATCTCGGCAGTGCCGGCTTCTTTAGATTCCTTGTTATAAACCTCGTCACGGTAAATAAACATGATCAAGTCGGCATCCTGTTCGATCGCACCAGATTCACGAAGGTCAGACATCACCGGGCGTTTGTTGGGACGGTTTTCTAGAGAACGGTTCAACTGTGATAAGGCAATGACTGGACATTGCATCTCTTTGGCCAAGGCTTTTAAGCTTCGAGAAATTTCCGAGATCTCGCCTACACGGTTATCACCCATACCCGGTACTTTCATCAATTGAAGATAATCGACCATGATACAACCGAGCTTACCGCCATGCATTTTGGCAATACGACGCGCACGCGCACGAACCTCAGTCGGTGGTAGTGCAGAGGAATCATCGATATAAAGATGCTTTTCCTGTAAATGCACAATGGTACTAGTCACTTTTGACCATTCATCGCTGTCCATTTTACCAGCACGTAAGTGACCTTGATGCACCCGGCCGAAAGAGGAAATCAAACGCATCGCAATCGAATCCGCTGGCATTTCCATCGAATAGACCAGTGCAGGGAGGTTGTTGTTAAACAGCACGCTTTCGACCAGGTTCATGGCAAAGGTGGTTTTACCCATAGAAGGACGGGCTGCGACAATAATCAGGTCGCCAGCCTGCATACCGGAAGTTTTGTTGTCTAGTTCCACGAAACCGGTGGTCAGACCGGTAATTGAACCTTCTAATTGGGACAGTTCATTCAACTTGTCGAACACGTCAGCTACAACGGTATTAATCGCTTTTGGACCTTGAGCCTTGGCATTGTTATTATGTTGTTCGGCAATCGAGAAAATATTAGTTTCAGCCAGATCCAGAATTTCACTCACCGGACGGCCTTTAGTGTCATAGGCATTCTGTAAAATTTCAGAGCTGACCTTGATCATGCTACGTAAAGTAGAGAACTCTTTAATTTTTCCGGCATAGGTTTCCAGGTTATAGAAACTTGAAGGCGAGTCAGCCATTAGCTGCATCAAATATTCTTCACCACCGACCGCATCGAGTAAGTTCTGCTTGATCAGCCAGTCATGAACCAGTACTGCATCATAAGGCGAGTTTTCTTTAGAAAGCTGTTCAATGGCACGGAAGATATATTTATGCCGGGTCGCATAAAAATCATTTTCGGTAAGTACATCGCCGACTTGTTCAAAAGATTCAGCCACAGTCATAAGGGCAGCAAGTACAGCCTGTTCAATCGCTAAATTGTGCGGGGGAGTACGGAACTCCTTAAGTTGGGTATCAGCAACAATTTCTGGTTTAGCGGTAGGTGCCTTTTTGCTGGCATTCGCCTGTGACATATAAATCCCTGATTTTAAATACAATGGTTAAATATTGTCGGAGATGAATAAGGTTTATTCACTACGAGATGAAATGATACGCGGTCTGATCCAAAATGCGAAGTGCAATTTTTTGTGAACGCGAAGAATAAATTGAATTTTCTACTGTTGAGCAGATTATATTTTTTAGAGATAAAAAAAGAGCATGCCAAAGCATGCCCTTTTTTCGGTGAGAAATTACTCAGCTACGATAGTAACCAGAACTTCTGCAGCAACATCATGGTGCAATTGGATTGCGATGTTGAATTCACCAGTGTTGCGAAGTGCGCCATTTGGAAGACGAACTTCAGCACGGTCAACTGTAAGACCAGCATTTGTCAACGCGTCAGCGATGTCACGAGTACCGATTGAACCGAACAGTTTACCTTCATCACCAGCTTTCGCAGTGATTACGATGTTAACTTCGTTCAATTGGTCAGCACGTGCTTGAGCAGCAGCTAATACTTCAGCTTCTTGTTTCTCAAGTTCAGCACGACGAGCTTCAAAAGCAGCAGTGTTAGCTTCAGTAGCTGCAACTGCTTTACCTTGAGGGATCAAGTAGTTACGGCCGTAACCAGCTTTAACTGAAACTTTATCACCAAGTTTACCAAGGTTTTTAATGCGTTGTAATAAGATAATATCCACAGCTCAACCTCACTTATGATTGTCAGTGTAAGGGATCAAAGACAAGTAGCGAGCTTGTTTGATAGCAAGTGCTAGCTGACGTTGGTAACGAGCTTTAGTACCTGTAATACGGCTAGGAACAATCTTGCCGTTTTCAGTGATGTACTGTTTTAAAGTGTCGATATCTTTGTAGTCGATGTACGTAACGTTCTCAGCTGTAAAGCGGCAGAACTTGCGACGACGGTAAAAACGTGCCATGTTAGGTTCTCCTTATGCTTCAGCAGAGTCTTGAGCTTGTTGTGCTTCTTCACGTTGAGCTTTACGCGCACGTTTTTCTTCAGCACTCTTAGCCAATAATGACTCTTCAGTGATAGCGTTTTCACGACGGATGATAAGGCTACGAATGATTGCATCGTTATAACGGAACAATTCTTCTAGCTCATCAAGAGTAGTTTGACCACACTCAACATTCATCAGAATGTAGTGAGCTTTGTGGATCTTGTTGATTGGGTAAGCCAATTGACGACGGCCCCAGTCTTCAAGACGGTGGATTTGACCTTCAGCTTCTTTGATGTGAGTCAGGTAACGTTCTACCATACCCACAACTTGATCGCTTTGGTCTGGATGTACCAATAGTACGATTTCGTAGTGACGCATTGTCAGCTCCTTACGGTTTAAACAGCCCCAATTTAAGTGAAATTGAAGCAAGGAGTCACAACCTTGGTTGTGTCGCATAATATGCGAAGCGTGAAGTTTAGTGGTTTTGGGGCTGAAATACAAGCAAATCTTGCCAGATGATGAATGTTTGAGCACGTATGGAAACAAATAAAAAATTTACAAGAGTTAAGTTTCTAAAGGAAACAAAGTTACTTTAAGTAAGCTCGGAAGGGATTATGTATTTAGTAGAAGAAATAAAAAAGATAGAGTAAAACTCTATCTTCTTAAAAAAATATGATTGGATTCTGCGGGGCGGTAGAAGTAAAACTGAAAATAATACTGATCACGGTAATTAGTTTGACCGAGAACATGAAATACTGTTTTGCCCATGCCTGATCATCTTCAGCTTTAAAGCCCTGAATACTGAGATAGATCCAGTAAAGCGTCATCAGATTTAATACCACCAGATAGATCCAGTTTGCATAACCATAAACAAATAAAGCATTCATGGTAATTCCGAACAATATCACGTAGATCAAAGATTCGATCTTGGTACGTCGAATTGAACGGGCGACAGGCAGAATTGGAATGCCTGCATTTTTGTAATCTTCAAAACGATAGACTGCAATTCCCCATGAATGGGGCATTTGCCAGAGTGCATACCCTAGAAAAATTAAAAGGGCACCCAGGTCAAACTGGCTTGCAACTGCGGTATAACCGATCACAGGCGGTGCTGCACCAGAAATACTGCCTACCAGTGTTTGGTGAATAGTTGTTCGTTTTGTCCATAAGCTGTAAAAACCAACGTATACGACAAAACCAATAACTGCGAATAGGAAAGCGTATGCATTTACCCAGAACCATAAAATGCCAAAACCGATCACACCCAGTACAAAAGCAAAGGTGAGAGCAACAGGTACAGAAATAGTTTTTTTGACAAGTGCGCGATTTTGCGTGCGCTGCATTTTTTGGTCGATGTCCTGATCAATAACGTTATTGACCACGCATCCTGATGCCACTACGAGAGTAGTACCAATAAGAGTAAGAAGCAGGAGAAGGAAATCTACAGAACCTTGAGTGGCTACGAAGTAGCCACCCAAAGTGGTAACAAAGTTACCGAAGAGAATTCCTGGCTTAGTCAGGAATAAATACTTTTTCAGCATGACAACCAGTTTAGATCATCATGTTGTAGTGTAGGTAGTTCATGATCCATACAGAACCCACTAAAAGAATAGCGATGGTTAAGATGGTATACACAAATGCAATTACGTTCCAGCGTTGCTCTGAAGAAGAGTTCATGTGCAAGAAGTAAATTAATTGCACAAGAATCTGAGCGACTGCAGTAATTGCAATAGCAGTAATCAAGATACCGCGGCTAAAACCACCTGCCATGACCATACCGAATGGAATTACAGTAAGGACAACAGACAGGATGAAGCCAACAGTATATTGCTTCATGTTACCGTGTGATTCGCCAGCAGCGTTATGATCATGACTCATTATAGAACTCCCATCAAGTAAACTACGCTGAATACACAGATCCATACGATGTCAAGGAAGTGCCAGAACAAGCTTAGGCACGCAAGACGACGAGTGTTAGGCAGAGTCAAACCATATTTCTTGATTTGAATCATTAACACGATCATCCATACCAAACCTGAAGTCACGTGGATACCGTGCGTACCTACCAGCGTAAAGAACGAAGACAGGAACGCAGAAGTGCTAGGGCCATGACCAGCATGAACTAAATGATTGAACTCATAAAGTTCCATACCGATGAAGGCAGCACCAAATAACCAAGTGATCGCTAACCAGGTAAGAACCTGACTAACGTTTTTCTTGTAGGCAGCTAGAACGGCAAAACCAAAAGTTACGGAAGAGATCAAGAGGGCAAACGTTTCAGTTAAAACGAAGCCTAATGAATCACCAAACAGATCACGCGCGCTTGGAGTGCCTAATGGAACGTGGCTACTTAAAACAGCGAATGCAATGAAGAGTGTACCGAAAAGGATAAGGTCACTCATCAAGTAAGTCCAGAAACCAAAGACAGTGATGTCAGTATCATCGTGATGATGATGCTCATCGTGTCCGTGGTTATCGTGATGAAGTACTTCAGCCATGGTCTTAGTCCTTCTTCAAGTGTTTTTCAAGGATCGCATAACGTTCACCTTCAATACGCTCAACTTCAGCAGCAGGAACATAGTAATCCACTTTCTTGGTGAAAGAAGACACGATGAAGCTGATGATAGCTGCTACGAAAGTAACCGCTACTAACCACCAGATGTGCCAGATTAACGCGAAGCCCATAACAGTAATGAACATTGCGATAATGAAACCAGCAGCACGGTTAGTCGGCATATGGATATCTTCGTACTTCGTAGGTTTTGCATAAGCAACACCGTTTTCTTTCTCGATCCAGAAAGTATCAATACCATTGATCTTTGGAAGATGAGCAAAGTTATAGAACGGAGCAGGAGAAGATGTAGCCCATTCAAGCGTACGACCATCCCATGGATCGCCAGTCAAATCTAGACGTTGATCGCGTTGTAGGAAACCAACAACGATTTGCATGATGAAACATACAATACCAAGTGCAACTAGAACAGCACCGAACATTGCGATGTTTACATACGGATCCCAGTCTGGGTTATCAAATGTATTCAGACGACGAGTCATACCCATGAAACCAAGGATATAAAGTGGCATGAATGCAAAGTAGAAACCAAAGAACCAGAACCAGAATGCTGCTTTACCCCAAGTCTCATTCAATCTCCAACCGAACATTTTCGGCCAGTAGAAGATGATACCCGCGAACATCGCGAATACTACACCACCAATAATTACGTTATGGAAGTGAGCGATCAGGAATAAAGAGTTGTGTACCAGGAAGTCCGCTGGTGGAACTGCCATCAATACACCTGTTAAACCACCGATACCAAAAGTCACAAGGAAGCCAAGTGTCCATAGCATTGGGGTAGTGTAAACGATACGACCCTTGTACATGGTGAACAACCAAGAGAAGATTTTCACACCAGTAGGAATCGCAATAATCATGGTCATGATACCGAAGAACGCGTTAACGTTGGCACCTGCACCCATGGTAAAGAAGTGGTGAACCCATACAACGAATGACAATACTGTAATTGCAACTGTTGCATACACCATTGATTTGTAACCGAACAACGCTTTACGAGCGAAAGTCGATACAACTTCAGAGTAAATACCAAATGCTGGCAATACCAGAATGTATACTTCTGGGTGACCCCAAGTCCAAATCAAGTTCACATAAAGCATTGGGCTACCGCCTAGCTCGTTTGTGAAGAAGTGGAAGCCGAAGTAACGGTCAAGAGACAGCATTGCAATAGTAGCAGTCAACACTGGGAATGCTGCGATAATCAATACTGCTGTACATAAAGATGTCCAGGTAAAGATTGGCATTTCCATCAGTTTCATGCCAGGCGCACGCATTTTGATGATGGTAACGAAGAAGTTAACACCCGTTAATAGCGTACCCAGACCTGAAATCTGCAGTGCCCAGATGTAGTAATCCACACCGACGCCAGGAGAGTATTCAATGCCTGATAGTGGAGGATAAGCCATCCAACCAGTCGCAGCGAATTCACCAATCGCAAGTGAAGCCATCATCAGACCCGCAGCACCAGCGAACAGCCAGAAGCTTAAAGAGTTCAATAATGGGAATGCAACGTCACGTGCACCGATTTGAAGCGGTACAGAGATGTTCATTAAGCCAACAACAAGACCCATTGCCACGAAGAAGATCATGATCACACCGTGTGCGGTGAAGATCTGGTCATAGTGTTCTGGGTGCAAGTAGCCTTCGCCGCCACCTTTTGCAAGGAACTGCTGAAGACGCATCATAATCGCATCGGCGAAACCACGTACCAGCATGATCACTGATACAAAGATATACATGATACCAATTTTTTTATGGTCTACAGATGTGAACCATTCGTTCCACAGGTAGCCCCATTTTTTGAAGTAGGTAATACCTGCAACAACTGCGATACCACCTAAGATCATCATTGCAACAGTTACCAGTACGATTGGATCGTACGGAATTGCATCTGGACCTAACTTACCTAAGAAGCTCATGAATTATTCTCCTTGAGAAGCAGTCGCATGTTCAACATCTACATGTGCTTCAGAAGCAGCTGCTTCCTGGTGAGCAACAGAAGACGCTGAGTGATCAGCACCGTGATAGTTACTCATGTAGTTATTGATCACAGATTCAAACAAACCTTGCTCAACAGAAGAGTAGTAAGTCACTGGATGTGGCTTAGTTGGGTAAGGCTTCATTGCTTCAGCAGCAGCCTTCTCTTCAGGAGTCGTAGCTTTTGCAATAATCGCTTCGATTTGGTGTTTACCACGGTTACCGTCACGCAAGCTTGCAAATTCAGCTTGGTCTAAAACAGTTTTTTGAACTGCTTCTGGATTTACTGAAGTACCGTTACCTGCTTTAACTGCAGCTACCCATTCAGCAAACTGAGCATCAGTCACAGCATGTGCACGGAAGCGCATTTGTGAGAAGCCATAGCCTGAATAGTTAGAAGAGAAACCGCGGTAGCCTTCAGCTGGGCTAGTTTCGTCTGCCATTAAGTTCAGGTGAGTTTGCATACCCGCCATTGCATAGATCTGACCACTTAACGCAGGGATGAAGAATGAGTTCATCGTGAAGTTAGAAGTCAAACGAAGACTTACCGGAGTTTTCTCTGGGAAGCGAATTTCGTTTACAGTCGCAATGTTTTGTTCTGGGTAGATGAAGATCCATTTGAACTGTTCAGCAATAACCTGAACTGTTAATGGTGCTTTATCTGCCTCAAGTGGGCGGTATGGGTCGTACTTGTGGGAACCCCACCAAGTTAACCAAGCTAAAATACCAATAATAATGACAGGGATACCCCAAACTACAATTTCAATCGCAGTAGAGTGTGCCCATGTAGGTTTATAGTCTGCGTCTTTATTCGATGCGCGATATTTCCAACCGAACCATAATGCCATGATAATTGATGGAATTACCACCAATAGCATTAAGTAAATCGCAGTCATCATCAGGCTACTTTGGCCTTCAGCAACTGGACCCTTAGAGTTCAGAAGTACTAGATCACCACCACACCCTGTTAAAAGTGCAGCCATCGTTGATAAAGACAATACAGCTAAAATCGTTTGTCTCATTTTACAACCTCGGTGAAGAGTCCCATTCCCTAATTTAATATGGGATAGCGATTAAAGTGTCGCATGATAAAAGAGGCCGTTTTTTTACAAAACACCCTTCTAATCATAATACACCGCTACGTTGTAGGGCATTATGCCTGATATTGCCAAACTAAGCTATATATAAAGGTGCTTTAAATGACTGTAATAAAAACCGATTTTGTTGGTCAGGTTTCAAGAATATTTATAGGAATTTTATTGTAATTTCAAAGTTATGTAGGAAAATGGGATACCAAAACATCCCATTTTATGGCAGAACTAATTATTGTTTAACGACTTGGGTTTTTGCCAGTTTATCGTGCACGGTTTGACGTTTTTGCCCTAAACCGAACGCCCAGTCAATGATTGTGCTGAGTGGCATGAAGATAATATTCAGGAAAATAAAGAATACACTGCGAATAGTGAAGGCGCGCATCAAGCTGGTTTTTTCACCAGTCTCGGCATCTACGATCTTAATTTTAGTCAGTTTTTTACCGATACTTTGACCCGATTTGGCAATCAGAAAGGCCTGAATAGCGAGCATGATCACCAGGTAAATTGCAGTCGCAATCCATGCCTGTTGTGAAAACATGTCAAACATCTGAGTTTGTAGTTGCTGTGCCAGAGCAGGGTCAGCGTCACTACTTAACATCACATTCATAAACTCCTGGTTCAGTTGTGCAAACTGGGTTTCCTGTTCAGGAGTAAAAAATGCGGTCAAAATAAACGTCGCAGGCAGCCATAAAAGCAGATCCACAATCTTGGCTAAAATACGGCTTGGAATACTCGCCAGTTCTTTTTTTGCTGCAACATTTTGAGAACTGCGGGCACGAAGATGGTCTGTACTTGACTCATTTGTGTTCTGTGGAGCCTGATAGACTGGTGTCGCTGGCGTTTCTGGTGCTACATAGCCTTCAGGCTGATAGATCAGTTTCCCTTGGGTGAGTTCACCTAAAGCTTTCCATTCGGTCATACCTTGATGCCAAGCCAAATCAGTCAGAAGTACCTGTTGGTTGGCAAGCATCTGATTTAATTGCTCGAGCGTATATGGGCCAGCTTGTTGATTATTTCGTGCCAAGTAAATCTGCATATAAACTGAATCTCAAAAATATAAATTTAGACAAAAATTGAACTAGGAGTTTAAGTATTTTCAGGCTGAAAACAAATAAAAGAATATAAGTGTAATATATGGATAAGTTTAGGATTTTCAAGAATGTTCATCACCAAATTCCTCCATAATTGAGACAGTGTAGCAAGGATTGATGATTTTGCTATCAAGATGTGAAAATTCACTTAAATTTAATTATGCAATTTTTTCTCATGCTGTTTGTTGGTATTTGTTTGTCATTACACTAATAAGCTTATGCTTATGTAGATGATTGGATTTCAGTTAAATCAAAAATATATGATTGATCACTTAACTATAAATGTGATTAAGACAATATCTAGGTAATATTGAGAACATAAAAAAAGACCCTATGAAAGGGTCTTTTTTTAAAGAGTTAATTAAGCTTTTTGAGCTTTCTCTTCAGATAGGAAGAACCAGGTATCCAATACTGAGTCTGGGTTAAGAGATACAGATTCAATACCTTGTTCCATCAGCCATTGTGCAAGATCTGGGTGGTCAGAAGGACCTTGGCCACAGATACCTACATATTTACCGGCTTTACGGCAAGCATGGATGGCCATAGAAAGAAGCGCTTTTACTGCTGGATCACGTTCATCAAATAGGTGAGAAACGATACCAGAGTCACGGTCAAGACCAAGCGTTAACTGAGTCAAGTCATTTGAACCGATAGAGAAACCATCGAAGTGTTCAAGGAACTGTTCAGCTAACAAAGCGTTAGTTGGCAATTCACACATCATGATCACTTTAAGACCATTTTCACCACGTTTCAGACCGTTTTGACCTAATAGCTCAATAACACGTTTAGCTTCAGCAACAGTACGTACGAACGGGATCATGATTTGAACGTTAGTCAGACCCATTTCGTCACGAACTTTTTTCAGTGCACGGCATTCAAGTTCGAAGCAGTCACGGAAGTTGTCAGATACATAACGACTTGCACCACGGAAGCCCAACATTGGGTTTTCTTCTTCAGGTTCGTACAGTTTACCGCCGATCAGGTTAGCGTATTCGTTTGACTTGAAGTCAGACATACGTACGATCACTGGTTTGTCAGCGAACGCAGCAGCAAGAGTAGAGATACCTTCAACCAGTTTTTCTACATAGAATTCGATTGGAGATGCATAACCTGCAGTACGAGCAAGTACAGCAGCACGAGTTTCACGTGGCAGACTATCGATGTTCAATAATGCTTTAGGATGCACACCGATCATACGGTTGATGATGAACTCTAGCCGAGCAAGACCAATACCTTCGTTCGGAATTTGCGCGAAGTCAAATGCACGATCCGGGTTACCTACGTTCATCATGATTTTGAACGGAAGTTTTGGCATAGATTCGATAGAGTTGGTTTGGATTTCGAAATCAAGCGCACCTTCGTAGATGAAACCAGTATCACCTTCAGCACAAGATACAGTCACTTCCTGACCGTCAACCAGGACTTCGGTTGCATTACCACAACCTACGATAGCTGGAACCCCAAGTTCACGTGCGATGATCGCAGCGTGACAAGTACGACCACCACGGTTAGTTACAATCGCAGCAGCACGTTTCATTACTGGTTCCCAATCCGGGTCAGTCATATCAGATACAAGTACATCACCGTCTTGTACTTTGTCCATTTCTTTAATTGAAGTTACGATGCGGACTTTACCAGAACCGATACGTTGACCAATTGAACGGCCTTCACAGATTACAGTACCACGTTGTTTTAACAGGTAGCGTTCCATCGTGCCGACATTTTCACGGCTCTTCACAGTTTCAGGACGCGCCTGAACGATGTAGATTTTGCCGTCATCACCGTCTTTCGCCCACTCGATGTCCATTGGAGAACCGTAGTGGTTTTCAATGATCAGTGCTTGCTTAGCCAATTCTTGCAGTTCATGATCGTTCAATGCAAATTGTTGACGATCCGCTTTTTCTACATCAACTACAACAACTGATTTACCCGCAGCGGCTTCTTCACCATAAATCATTTTCTGGTGTTTAGAACCTAAGTTACGGCGCAGTACAGCGTGTTTGCCTGCATTTAGAAGCGGTTTTGAAATATAGAATTCATCCGGGTTTACTGCACCCTGAACTACCATTTCACCCAAGCCATAAGAAGCTGTAATGAATACTGCATCACGGAAGCCTGATTCAGTATCTAGAGTGAACATTACACCAGCAGCACCAGTTTCTGAGCGAACCATACGTTGTACGCCTGCAGAAAGAGCAACCACGTCATGCGCAAAGTTTTGGTGTACACGGTAAGAGATCGCGCGGTCATTGTACAAAGATGCAAACACTTCTTTGATCGCGATCAGAACGTTATCGATACCACGAATGTTCAGGAAGGTTTCTTGCTGACCTGCGAAAGAAGCATCAGGTAAGTCTTCTGCAGTCGCAGATGAACGAACGGCAACCGCGATGTCAGGGTTGCCGTTTGAAAGTTCTGCAAAAGCTGCACGAATTTCCTTTTCCAGTTCAGCAGTAAGTGGAGTTTCCACAATCCATTGACGAATCTTTGCACCAGTTTCAGCAAGTGCATTGACGTCATCAACGTTAAGTGCAGCAAGCTCTGCATTGATTTTAGCGTTTAGGCCACTTTGCTCGAGAAATTCACGATAAGCAGCAGCTGTTGTTGCGAAGCCACCTGGTACTGATACACCAGCATTAGATAAGTGGCTGATCATTTCGCCCAGAGATGAGTTTTTCCCACCTACAAGCTCAACATCGTGCTTCCCTAATTTTTCTAGACCAATTACGCGCGCTTCCAAAGTTGTTACTCCACTTTTGCAGTATTAATCACTATCTTGGCATGAGAGTATAGCAAATCTTCTAGGTTTTTGATTTTACTAAGCGACAGTCATGTAAGATCGGTTTACTATAAAGATTATATAGTACTAAGACAAATGTTTGAGGAGAATTTTAATGTCAGAAGGTAAACAAATTCAGCGGAGTGTGTTTTTTATTTCCGATGGTACTGCCATTACTGCTGAAACCCTTGGCCACTCACTGTTAGCGCAGTTTCCGCATGTGGATTTTGACATTCATATTATCCCTTATATTAGCTCTGAAGAAGCGGCCATGAATGTGGTCACAGAGATCAATGAACGTGCCCAAAAAGACGGTCAAAAACCTTTGGTTTTCGATACGTTGGTGGATCCCTATGTGCGTGAAATTATTAATACTGCAAATGCAGTAAATCTTGATGTTTTTGAAGGGCTTATCAGTAAATTATCAGAAGAGCTTGGTACTGAACCTACGACTTTAGTCGGTCAGACCCATGCGGTGACCGATTCTGAGTCTTATAAGGCACGTATTGATGCCGTACATTTTGCGCTCGACAATGATGATGGTGCGCGTACGCGTCACTATGATAAGGCTGATCTGATCCTGATTGGCGTATCGCGTTCCGGTAAGACTCCAACCTCAATTTATTTGTCTCTGCAATTTGGAATTCGTGTAGCGAACTATCCGCTAACTGAAGAAGATCTGGACGATAACCGCCTGCCAGCAGTGCTAAGACCGCATAAAAACAAGCTTTTTGGCTTGATGATTGATGCAGAACGTCTGGTTGCAATTCGTACAGAACGTAAGGCCAACAGCCGTTATGCCAGCTTTAGCCAGTGTCAGATGGAACTGCGTGCAATTGAAGGCATCTATATTTCGGAAGGGATAAAGTACCTGAATGTTTCGGAAATGTCGATTGAAGAAATCTCAACGCGTGTCTTACAGATGACAGGACTAAAACGTCGAATTGGCTAAAAAGAATTCAGAGCCAGACTTCAGTTTGGCTCTGATTTATAGATAAAAATTAATAAAAATACTGCTTTCATAGAAATAAAATATGAATATTATAAGTTGTTGAAATATTCAATATTTTAATAAAAAATGTAGTGATTATTTTTTAAACTTTTTTGCTATTCAATGAAATCAAAAATTCAATTTTGCAGAGCTAAATTTTTCCAAATACACTCCGAATTTTTAATCTTATGTGCTAAAAACAGATTAACTTGCTGATTGAAAAGTATGCACAATTAGCTCAACCTGATGTTCATCTCCATTAATACAATGAATACTATTTTCGGAAATTTTTGCAATAGGCCAGGTAATCAGCTGGCAATTTTCACGTTGCAGAGCAGCATAATAGTGATCTGATTTAAGATAAACTTTGGATGCGGCTGCAAGATTTGGCATGAGCTGGCGTCTGAGCCATAAATTTTGTACCTGATTTTCTAGATAACGTAATGATAAAATGCTTTTAATGCGGTTATTAAATAGGCGTCGATTTTTAATGATCAAGGGATGATTCAGAAGGCGCTGCAAACCACGTTCAGTACCTGGCAATACAAATTGCGGATTAATCTGAAAAACTTTTACTGAGCGAGCTTGCTGGCTAATCTTGTTGAGCTGGCTTACGGTAAATTGATCCGTACCGATAATCGCAATATCTTTTCCGGCACAGTCAAGTTCAGCGAGCTGGGAAGAGGGCACTTTAATGCCAGTAAAATGCTGAAAATTTTCGGGGCGATTCTCAAATATACCCGCGTGTGCATCCTGCTTGGTGTACATTGTTTTTCCTTGAAATTATTTAATAATTGGTCTTATTTGCTTTGTTATAGATATTAGCAAAAGCCCTAGAGCGGTAAAGATCAAAATTTAACTTAGACAGTCATTCTTTTTTCTATTGTATTTTTAATGAGACATAGATGTATTAAAGCGCAGGAGATCCATCTTAGAAATGAATTTATCCATTTAAAAACTTAAAATCTTCAAACACAGTTTTAAAAAAATATACCCATTCCTAAGAATGGGTATATAGATGAGAATAAATTAGGCAAAGCAAGATAGCATTATTGCCCGTTTTTGATCTGCATCAGCAATTCAAAATTATGCAGACGTTTCTCTGTGTCATAAATGTCACAGGTGAAGATAAACTCATCTACATCATATTTTGCTAGGAGTGCTTCCAGACCGGCTTTAACAGTTTCTTTGGAACCCACTTGCGCCATGGCAAAGAAATTGTCGACAGACATTTTTTCAGGTGGTGACCAGAGTCCTTCCATAGAATCAATCGGCGCTTTCAATTTCAGGCTTTGACCGCGAATCAGGGCAAGGACACGCTGGTAAGCACTTGTTGCCAGATATTCAGCTTCTTCATCTGTATCTGCGACACAAGTCGGTACGCCCATAGAAACATAAGGACGATCCAGATATTCAGACGGTTCGAAATTGTCCCGATACAATTGAATCGCTTGACCAAGCATACGCGGAGCAAAGTGAGATGCAAAAGAATAGGGTAGACCAAGTTTTGCTGCCAGTTGTGCGCTAAACAGGCTCGAACCTAATAACCACACAGGTACGTGTGTGCTTTGGCCTGGAGTTGCCACAATGCGTTGGCCTGGAATCGGATCTTTAAAGTATTGCAGAATTTCTAAAACATCCTGCGGGAACTGATCTTCAGTTTCCTGACGGCCACGACGTAAAGCACGCATGGTCATTTGATCGGTACCAGGAGCACGGCCTAGACCCAGCTCAATACGATCTGGATATAAAGTCGCTAATGTACCGAACTGTTCTGCTACTACCAAGGGTGCATGGTTTGGCAACATAATGCCGCCAGAGCCAAGTTTGATGCTATTGGTATTTGCCAGTAAATAGCCTAAGAGAACGGCAGTCGCTGAGCTGGCAATACCATCCATATTATGATGCTCTGCCAGCCACATCCGGCTATAACCTAGATGTTCTGCGGTCTGGGCCAATTCCAACGCATGTTGCAGGGAGAATTGAATGGTCTTATCGTCACGAACTGGAACCAGTTCGAGAATAGAGAACTGGATATCGGTAAGCGTACGCATAATATTACTCTTGAATAAACATGACTAAGAGCATACGACTTTGCATTGTATTTGTATATCGAAAAAAATCGATATATATGTAAACCAAAATAACAGACAAAAAAAATAAGCATCCGAAGATGCTTATTCAAGGAGGAAAAGTGATTAGAGGAAATCTTAGCGACGGTGGTTATAACGGTAGTTGCTAGTACGATAGTTTTTTGAACTATAGCGACGGTCATAACGGTCATCATAACGACGGTCTTCGCTGACTTTTTTACCAAGGGCAGAACCACCAGCAGAACCTAATGCAGCACCAATTAAGCCGCCATTAGAACCCGCCATGTTTTTACCTACGGCATAACCAGCACCACCACCTAAAGCACCGCCGATAATCGCACCATTACGGTCACGTTTATTCGCTGCTACTGCGGCACCAGCACCACCGCCAATCGCAGAACCGATTGTTGCACCAGTTGTACCACCCATTTTATTGCCCACTGCGGCACCAACGACACCACCCAAAGCAGAAGCTAAAGCCGTATTCGTTGTATTTCCGGCATTGGCGGCTGTCATACCCATGGCTGAGGTTGCTACGACAGCGATCATTAGAGATTTGTAATTCATGAGTACACCTTTTATATATCTAGCTGTATTTGTTGATGAGATAAATTTAATCTAGCAACCGTCAAATAGCATGGAGGCAGTGTTGGCGAATTGTGATTTTTATCTCCTTAATTTATTCATGATCTTGTTCGAATAAGTTGATGTATTACATGAATTTGAATACGTTGAACGCATAATAAAAAAAGCACCCAAACAGGTGCTTTTAATGTTAAATGTAGCGTCGAATTTAAAGAGCCTAAGGGCAGGAAATTAACGGTGACGTTTTTTCCAGTGTTTAGCACGATTCGCTTTGGCACGATCGGCTGCTTTATCTTTAGAAATTTTATTACCTAAGGCTGCACCACCCGCAGCACCGAGTGCTGAACCGATGTAACCGCCATTAGAACCACCCATGTTTTTACCTACGGTATAACCAGCACCACCACCTAAAGCACCACCAATTGCAGATGAGGTACGGTTTTTCTTGTTACTTGCAACAGCAGCACCACCTGCACCACCTAATGCAGCACCAATTGTTGCGCCAGTGTTGCCCCCCATGTTTTTGCCCAGTGCAGTACCAGCAACGCTACCTAAAGCACTTGCTGCTGCCACACGTGCAGTACTGTCTGCATGCGCACTCACTGTCATCATTGAGCCAGCAGCCATTGCAGCACTCAGTAAAATTGCATTGAGTTTCATGTTGTAACTCCGTGTCCCTGATAGGACTTTCATATGTTAGTGTGTTTCGACGCAGAAAATGTAACAAATCATGCCCAAAAGAATGTGAAGATCTACCTCCATATTTAATGTGTTTATTTGCCAATTTGTAAAATGAGAAATAAATAAGGATCGAATTGAGCAGAAAAAATCCAAAACTGAAGATTTTATTTATATTTGTTCACAAATGGCGGTGACATCGCTGCATCTAAGCAATGACTTACTGAATAATGATGTTCATTAACCCAGAGAATCGTTAAACTAGGCGCAATTTTTTGATTTCGCTGTGCTAAATCACTGTTTAGTCACAGCCTTATGTTTGAGATTTTTTAGAAAATGAAAGAATCGTTACGTTTACGATTAGACCAACTCTCTGACCGTCATGAAGAACTGACTGCGTTATTGGCAGATGTTGAAGTGATTTCGGACAACAAGCGTTTTCGCCAGTTATCACGTGAGCATAATGATTTAACCGAGATTACCAGCGTTTGGACCAAGTACAAACAGGCTGAAGAAGATATTGAAACTGCGCAAGCCATGCTGTCTGATCCTGACTTTAAGGAAATGGCGCAGGAAGAGATCAAGGAAAATAAAGCCCTGATCGAACAGCTTGAGGCTGATTTGAATATCCTGATGATTCCAAAAGATCCGAATGATGCCAACTCTGCTTATTTGGAAATCCGTGCCGGAACCGGTGGTGATGAAGCGGCAATCTTCTCGGGTGATTTATTCCGTATGTATAGCAAATATGCGGAATCTCAAGGTTGGCGTATTGAAATCCTGTCTGAAAATGAAGGTGAGCATGGTGGTTATAAAGAAGTCATCTGCCTGGTGAATGGTGAAGGGGTATATGGTCGCCTGAAATTTGAAAGTGGAGCACACCGTGTACAACGTGTGCCTGCGACAGAATCGCAAGGTCGTGTACATACTTCAGCGTGTACGGTAGCTATTCTTCCAGAAGTGGATGTAGATACTTCAGTCGACATTAACCCGGCTGACCTACGTATCGACACTTACCGCGCATCAGGTGCTGGTGGTCAGCACATTAACAAAACTGACTCTGCGGTGCGTATTACGCACATTCCAACCGGTACTGTGGTGGAATGTCAGGATGAACGTTCACAGCATAAAAACAAAGCCAAAGCGATGGCTTTATTGGTTTCACGTCTGGAAAATGCCAAACGTGCCGCAGCAGATGCAGCGACTTCTGAAATGCGCCGTGACCTGGTCGGTTCGGGTGACCGTTCAGAACGTATTCGCACCTATAACTATCCACAAGGTCGTATGACCGATCACCGTATTAACCTGACTTTATATAAGCTGGATGCCGTGATGGAAGGTGATCTGACTGAGCTATTAGACAGTCTGCATCGTGAATATCAGGCCGATCAGTTGGCCATGCTTGCACAGCAGAATGGTGGCTAATGAACATTCAAGAAGCACTGGCTTTACGTGGTGAACCTGAAAGTTATGAACGTCAGGAAAATGCCTGGCTGTTGGAACACATTACCAAGATTGATGCTTTTGATCTGGTAATGAAAAAAGACCAGCAGTTAACGCCTGAACAGGAACAGGCCTATGTCGAAAGCCTGGCGAGGATTGCTGCAGGTGAGCCATTGGCCTATGTGACAGGTTCACAACCGTTCTGGACTTTGGATCTAAAAGTCACTAAAGATACGCTAGTACCACGCCCGGATACCGAAGTGCTGGTCGAAACAGTCCTGAAATTAGACCTGCCGGAAGATGCACGAATTGTTGACTTGGGAACTGGTACCGGTGCCATTGCCTTGTCACTGGCGTCTGAGCGCCCTAACTGGTCTGTTACCGCTTCGGATATTTATGAACCCACACTGGAAGTTGCGAAATATAATGCGGAACAGCATGATTTAGATCAGGTGCAGTTTGTGCTTGGTTCCTGGCTAAAACCATTTGGTCGGCAGTTCTTTGATGCGATTGTATCTAATCCACCGTATATTGATGCAGACGATGAGCATATGCCTGATCTGGCGACTGAGCCGGAACGTGCGCTGGTTTCAGACAAAAATGGTCTGGCTGATATTGAGATGATTATTCAGCAAGCTAAAAAGCATCTAACCGTAAATGGCTGGGTTGTGCTTGAGCACGGCTATGATCAGGGCGATGCGGTCCGCCATCTGTTTACTCAAGCTGGCTATAAACAGGTCCGTACAGTGAAAGATTATGGCGGAAATGACCGGGTAACTTTAGGTCAGTGGCCACATTAATTTTTAAAGCTTGATATAATAAAAAAGCGACCTGGATAGGTCGCTTTTTTAATTCTTTTATTCAATAAATTATGACTTTTTAATCACATCTCGCCAGCGCAGTAAGCGGGTTTCAAACAATTTCATAATACTGTCGGTGATTTTGCCTAGGACTGCTAACAGGATAATCGCAATAATCACAATATCCGGACGTGAAGTTTCACGACCATCACTGAGCAGATAACCAATCCCTTGAGTGGCAGCAATCAATTCAGCTGCAATCATAAACATCCAGGATAAACTCAGGCTATTCCTTAAGCCAGTCAATATTCCCGGTGAGGCAGCAGGCAATACAATCTGCTGAACCTGTTGCCAGTATTTCAGGCGATAGACTTTCGCGACTTCAAGCAGCTTACGATCCACACCCTGAATCGCTGCCACAGTATTGGTATAGGTTGGGAAGAAGGCACCAATTGCGATCAAGGTGATTTTAGAAGATTCATCAATCCCTAACCAAAGTAAAAGTAACGGAATCCAAGCCAGACTCGGAATGGATTTAATTGCAGAAAACGTTGGTTCCAGAAAATCTTCTGCATGTCTGTTTAGCCCAACCAGGATCGCAAAGATCAGTCCCAATCCACTACCAATCCCAAAGCCAAGAAAAACCCGCCAGCTACTGGTCCAGATGTGTTGCCATAAATCGCCCTCAGCCAGTTCAGTAAAGGACTGAAACAGGCTACTCGGTGCAGGCAACAGATAAGGTTCGATTACGCCATTACGGACCAGTATTTCTACCAATACGATAAAAATAACAGGCAGGGTGAGGGCTTTGATCAGCGAAATGCTGCGTGGTAACACAGCGGATTTTGACTGTTCTTCCACGCTCAACTGTTCCGAGATGCTTTTCGGTATAGCCATTACTTAGTTGCAACCTTTTTAGCATAGCGGGCATCAAATAATTGAGTCACGACCTGATTGACATTGGTTCCTTTACGAACCAGTTCTTCTTCCGTCAGGATACGACCAGCTTTTTGTAATGCCCCGGTATGTTTGGTGGTTGGAATATTCTGATCCAGATTAGTACGGCTGAGTTGAAGCTTGGCGACTTCAATCGGAAGCTTGGCTTCACGTGCCAGTAATTCAGCCAATTTGTCGGGATTGGCTTTCGCCCATTGACGTGCCTGTTCATAAGCTTTAATCACTGCTTCAATCGCTTCCGGACTGGATTTGGCAAACTGGTCTTTTACGCTCAGTACGCTATAAGAATTAAAACTGACATTGCGATACAGTAATTTGGCACCTGACTGTGCCTGCGCAGATGCCATTAAAGGATCAAGGCCTGCCCAGGCATCGACCTTTTTACGCTCTAACGCAGTCTTACCATCCGGATGCTGTAAATGAACGAGCTCTACATCGCGTTTGCCCAAACCAATCGTATCTAAGGCTTGTAAAGTAAATAAGAAAGGATCTGTACCTTTAGTGGCAGCAATCTTTTTACCTTTCAAATCTTTCAGAGATTTGATATTTGAATCTTTATTAACGACCAGTGCTGTCCATTCAGGCTGGCTCTGGATATAAACTGTTTTAATCGGGCTACCATTGGCGCGGCTAAGCACTGCCGCTAAACCTGCAGTAGAAGCAAAATCTGTGCTACCGCTATTTAGATATTCGAGTGAGCGGTTACTGCCTTGGCTAAATACCCATTTAATCTTGGTTTTTGGCAAAGCTTTTTCTAGCAGTTTCTGTTCTTTAACCACCAGACTGGTCGGTGCGTAATAGGCATAATCCAATTTTAATTCAGATGGAATCGCTGCGTTAGCCAAGCCGGTAAAGAGAGAAATAGAAAGACCGAGTAAAGTCAGACCCGAAGTTCTTAATGTTTTTTTCATGAATATCTCAATCTTGAATTAAATTTTTGACATTCATAGCGGTAAATTGATAAGCACACAAAAAAGAAAAAAAGATAATCAAATCAAAAAATGAAATAATTAACAGTTTTAAATATAGGTATTTGTTTTTATTTAAATTTATTAAATAAAGAATAGAAAGGTTTTGCTTAGATAAAATTTTAAAAATGGTATGGCGTAAATTGATAAGCTGTTTTTTTAATCATTCGTCTTTGCAGTAGGAAGTTTTATAAATAACGAGTGCCATAAAAAAAGCGATGCATTAGCATCGCTTTTTGAGTCACTATTTTATCAATCTGGATAGCTTACATTGGGTAGTCTTGCAGACAGTCATAAACCTCGACTTGATCTAGGCTACCAGTTTCCATTGCCAGGCAAAGAGCCACGACTTTGGCAGTATCAGCAAGATATTGTTCATCTTTCAGTGCAATACCTTGTTGTAATGCAACGATGCGCTCAGCCGGAATTTCAAGCGATTTCGCAGCTTCAGTGGCATCAATCTGGTTAAAGAAGTGCACAATAGCATCTTTGAGGGCAGAATCAGACGCATTCAAGATGCCTTGATTCAATTGCTCTGCATTAAGATCGGTCGAAGAAACTAAAGCCTGGGCGAAGTTTTGAACAAGATTTTGTCCAAGAACATCAGTCATCTTTAACATGGAAAATACCTTCAACAAGGAAAGAGGGAAAGGGAGTACAGCCAAAAGTGAAGCACTAAAAATTGATTGAAAAATAAATTATATTAATAGGGAATGCAAAGCATTATGGATGACCGTTCAGTCCTCTATTTTTGGGCTGTAAGCCTTGAAAAATATAACTGTTGAGAAAATATAAATTTAAATTTATATGCTAAATTTTAATCGTTTTTAAGTCTTATTAAATATAAATTATCTAGTAATATTTTGTCTATAGGCACCTGGACTAACCCCTGTCCATTTTTTAAAGGCACGATGAAAAGCACTGACTTCCTGGAAGTTAAGCTGATCACTGATGTCCTGCAAACTTTGATCCGTACGGGTTAATAGTTCAATGGCTGTATCACGACGAATTTCATTTTTGAGCTGTTGATAAGTCACACCTTCATTTTTAAGACGCCGTTGCATGGTGGCTTCAGACATATTCATTTTCAAAGCAAGCTCATTCAGTTCAAGCCATTCAGCCGGAGGTACTTTTAAAAGCTGTTTGCGGATCTGTGCACTTAGCGCATAAGGATTTTTAAAGCGAACTAGCAGGTTATGCGGAGTCTGTTGAATAAACTGATACCAGGAGGTTTGATCCTGTTTTACTGGGAGCTGCAAATAGGCTGCATCAAACTGGATATAGTTTTCACTGGCCTGATATTCAATCTGCTCACAAAAACGGACTTTATAATCAAAATCATCGAGTGGTGCGGCACATTTCAGTTGAATCTGATTAAGTAAAACCCGCTGTCCGCTTAACCAGCATAGCAGGGTATGAATCAGCATTAGATAGGTTGCATAACTAAACATGCGCTTGGTCTGGTTCTGGTCATAGATCACGATATAGGCAAAGTTTTCTTCGACCATCAGTGTGCTGTGCAGATCATCCAGAATCAGATTAAAAAATTGCAGGATTTGCTGCAGAGCTTTTTCCAGCGTATCGGTCTGTAACAGCATTTTTGACAAGAGTTTGAAACTGCCACGGCGCATTGGATGGCTGTCCATGCCAAAAAATTCGTCATTCATGCTATCGGCAAGTGCAGTCCATAGCGCGGCATACTGCGCCACTGACACCCGTGCTTTAGCGGAATGAAGAATCTCTAATGGAATGGCAGCCTTAGTTAAAATCGCAGCAATATCATAATGCTGTGCTTTGGCATTCAGCAGTGCTTCATGAACCAGATCAATCGAAATGGTTCCCTTACTATATTCCAAGGCTGGTAAATGCATAGCCAGTCAGATATCCCTTCTTTATTGTCCAAATCCATCAGTGAAGATGCAACATTTGGAAATTGTACAGAATAAAATCTCTGTTTACTCTGCCTATTAAGTCGTAGCTTGTCATAAAAATAGGAACAGGACATTAACATGAAAATTCAGGGAAAAGTGATTGTGGTAACTGGTGGTGCATCAGGTCTGGGTGCAGCCACAGCGACTCATCTGGTGGAACAGGATGCAAAAGTGATTCTGGTGGATATGAACCAGGAGCAGGGCAATGCCTTACAACAGCAACTGGGTGAGCAGGCTGAATTTGTACAACTGGATGTAACGGATGAGCAGGCGGTTGAAGCTTTCTTTAATCATGTTGAAAATCAGTATGGCCAACTCAATGGCTTGGTGAACTGTGCTGGTATTGCACCTTCTGCCAAGGTACTGGGCCGCAATGGAATCCATGAACTGGCGATGTTCCAGAAAGTGTTGAATATCAATGTAAGTGGCACATTCAATATGCTTCGTTTTGCAGCGGCTTTAATCGCGAAGTATGAGCTGCAAACCGATGAAGAGGAGCGCGGTGTAATCGTGAATACGGCTTCAGTTGCAGCCTTTGATGGTCAGATTGGTCAGACAGCTTATTCTGCGTCTAAAGGTGCAGTCGTTGCGATGACGCTGCCACTCGCGCGTGAGCTGGCACGTGAAGCGATTCGTGTCATGACCATTGCACCCGGCATTATGGAAACCCCAATGCTGAAAGGCATGCCGCAAAATGTACAGGATGCTCTGGGGCAGATGGTTCCATTTCCACCACGTCTGGCCAAACCTCAGGAGTTTGCCCAGTTAGTAGGTCATATCTTCGAAAATAGCTATCTGAACGGTGAAGTGATTCGTCTGGATGGCGCCATCCGTATGGCTCCAAAATAAGTTCGAGCCAACGAAGCAAAATACAAAAGTCAGAGTAGATAGGTTTATTCACTCTATATGGAAAATTAAAAGATAAGTAAGGGATATACGCAGTGCTTTTAAATGACGAACAGAAAATGATTCAGGAGATGATGCGAAACTATTCGCAGCAAAAACTGAAACCTACCGCTGGTCTAAGGGATAAAACGGCTCAATTTCCAGCACAAGAATTGAAAGAACTCGGTGAACTCGGTGCACTCGGTATGACCGTGTCTGAACAATGGGGTGGAGCAGGCCTGGACTATGTGTCGCTGGTACTGGCTCTTGAGGAAATCGCTGCTGGAGATGGAGCCATCTCGACCATTGTCAGTGTGCAGAATTCACTGCCTTGCGGGATTACCCAGCGTTATGGTACCGAGGAACAAAAGCAGAAATACCTGACCAAACTGGCGACCGGTGAATGGTTGGGGTGTTTCTGCCTGACGGAACCTCAAGCCGGTTCCGATGCCAGCGCACTAGAATGTAAGGCAGAACGTGATGGCGATGAATGGGTATTAAATGGCACCAAGCAGTTTATTACTACCGGTAAGCATGCCCAGATTGCACTGGTATTTGCAGTGACAGATAAATCTGCGGGCAAGAAAGGAATCTCATGTTTCTTGGTACCTACCGATAGTCCAGGATATATCGTCTCGAATCTGGAAGAAAAAATGGGGCAGCATTGTTCCGATACCGCGACCATTATTTTTGATCAATGCCGGATTCCGGCTGAGAACCTGTTAGGTCAAGAAGGTGACGGCTACAAGATTGCCTTGTCTAATCTGGAATCTGGCCGGATCGGGATCGCAGCACAATCTGTAGGTATGGCACGAGCTGCACTGGATGCTGCTGTTGAATATGCCAATGAACGTAAATCTTTTGGTGTAGAGCTGGTGCAGCATCAGGCAGTAGCATTCCGTCTCGCAGATATGGCCACCCAGATTGAGGCAGCAAGACAACTCGTCTTACATGCAGCAACGCTTAAAGATGCAGGATTACCATGCTTAAAAGAAGCGTCCATGGCTAAACTGTTTGCTTCGACTATAGCAGAGCGAGTCTGCTCGGATGCGATTCAGATTCATGGCGGTTATGGCTATGTCTCAGATTTCCCGGTTGAACGTATTTACCGTGATGTCAGAGTGAGCCAGATTTATGAAGGTGCATCAGATATTCAGCGTCTGGTCATTGCTCGGGAAGTGAGCAAAGTTTAAAAGTCATGAAATAGCCGACTGTTCAAATCCTGCAGCTCATTTGAGGGAGATGGAAATTGTGATGGTCTATAAAACATGGTCAATTATTGATAAAGCGAAAAGTGACTCAGTAGAGTGACACCTAACATGTCCTAGCATTAGGGCATGTTATATAAAACCGGCATTGCAATGGAATTCGCAGACGGTAGACAGAACAACAAATACAACGGACACAGACATAAAGTCTGTTTATAAACGGAATAGAGGTTGTCGTGATGAAGACACTAGAACAAGCGTATCGTGAATTTGATTTTGACACTATGGTTCAACAACATCTGGCAGGAACGCCAGATTCACTCAATGCCTATACAGAATGCTGTGGACGTTTTCTGGGACAAAACCGGATCGCGTTAATCTGGGAAGGTAAAAATGGCAAGACCCAATATTGGACTTTTGAACAATTGGCTGAGGCTTCAGGACAATTGGCTCATTATATGACCTCACTGGGTTTACAAGCAGGAGACTGTATTGCCGGACTGCTCCCACGAACCCCAGAATTATTAATTACCATTCTAGCCACCTGGCGTATTGGTGCGATTTATCAGCCTTTATTTACCGCTTTTGAAAGCAAGGCAATCGAGCATCGTATTAATACCGCACATACCCGACTCATTATTACCAATCAGGAACAGCGTGCGAAACTGAATGATCTGGATATTCCACATATTTTAACCGTCCATCAAACGCCTGAAAGTATCAATCAGGATGCAGATTTCTGGACTGAACTGAAGCAATATCCAACTGAGCTTGAGCCGGTTCAAGGTCATTTTAGTGACATTTTCCTGATGATGTTTACTTCGGGTACAACGGGGCTGGCAAAATCAGTGCCTGTTCCCCTTAAAGCTTTACTGGCATTTAAAGGCTATATGCTGCACGCCGTAGATTTACGTGACGAAGATACTTTCTGGAATCTGGCAGATCCGGGTTGGGCTTATGGTCTGTATTATGGAATTGCAGGTCCATTAAGTTTGGGGCATAGCATCATTCTGGATGAACGTGCCTTTAGCGTAGACAATGCTGTTGAAGTCATTAAAAAATATCGGGTAAATAACCTGACCGGTTCTCCAACCGCGTTCCGGATGTTCTATGGCTTTAAGGAAAAATTTGATGCTGAGATTAGCTCATGTTTACGTGTGGTTAGTAGTGCAGGTGAGCCATTAACACCTGAAGTCATTCAATGGTTTAATCATGAAATGGACGTCAATATCTATGACCAGTATGGACAGACGGAACTGGGAATGGTGATTGCCAATCATCATGCATTAGAGCATCACAAGAAAATCGGTTCTGCTGGCTTTGCTATTCCAGGACATCGTTTTGCAGTTTTAAATAAAGAGCATCAAGAAGTCGAAAAAGGCGGTATTGGTACTTTGGCCATGGACTGCTCAGCCTCACCTTTGATGTGGTTTGAAGGCTATGGCGGTAATAATCGGAAAGCCTTTGTGGGACAGTACTATTTAACAGGAGATACCGTAAAACTGAATGAACATGGTGGAATAGATTTCATTGGTCGTGCGGATGATGTCATTACGACTTCGGGTTATCGAGTTGGACCTTTTGATGTAGAGAGTACCTTGCTGGAGTGTGAAGAGGTGCTCGAGTCCGCTGTGGTTGGAAAACCAGATCCGGAACGTACCGAAATTGTGAAAGCCTTTGTAGTGCTTAAATCACAATATGCCGCTAGTGAAGAACTGATGCTGAAATTGCAAAACTATGTGCGTTCCCGTTTATCTAAACATGCCTATCCGAAAGAGATTGAGTTTGTAAGTGATTTGCCTAAAACCTCTAGTGGAAAAATTCAGCGTAATCTGCTTAAACAACAGGAAATTGCCAAGATTCAGGGTATCAAACAGGTCAGTTAATATATTCATTTAAATATAGTGAAAAGGTCGCAATTGCGGCCTTTTTTATACGATTAATTTGTTTATGTTCGAATTTATCAGAGAAAATAATTGTCATTACAATATAATACATTTCATCTTTTAAATAAAATAAATCAAAAATTTAGCCTCTTATTAAGAGGCTAAATTGAAGGTGGAATTCTTATTTACTTATAGATCAACTTTTTTGTGCTCAGCATCTGGTTCCCCAGCTTCGCCAATCACACCACCTTTTAATGCCTTAAATAGCTGCGTTACTTTGTTATCGGTGACATTCCAGTATTCTGCACTTTCAGCTTCAGCAATCAGTACACGCACGCTAGGATCATCTTTACCTTCAAACCAGTTTTCTGCCCATGGATTCCATAATTTTTCAATCAGAATACGGTCAGTACTGATCTGTGCATTTGCGCTGATTGATACATAAATACCATCAGAAGGTTTAGCGAAAGACAGGCCGATCTGAGTACGACCAGTATTGGCAGCTTTCACCAGATCATTAGTATCACGCATGATGAAATACAAATTCTGATCCTCATTCATTTGCTCAGAATTGAGCATGGTCATCGGCTGAGAATGAATTTCCTGACTTTCGGTCACATGGCTGATCATGGTGTAACGCACATCTTTAATTAGTTCCCATAATTTTTCACGATTATTATGCTGATTTTGTTCGTTCATCTATATGCTCCATACTATTTATTGAAAGCGAGGATAATTGCTATTCCTTAAGCAGCTTAATCATATTTGGGAATGGATACAGAGAGTCTCACTGAACTGATACATTTTCCTACTGAATTGCAGGTAGCAGCTACAGAAGTGCTAAACAATCGAAATTCAGTTACAGGGTGATAAAAGAATAGAAGAACGAGGTTCCAGGAAGATGTAATACGTGAATAAATTAAGTGGCATATAGATCAAGTTAAGTGCATTCATAATATGACTATTACATATTTATTAGGACACTATCAGCTTGATACGGAGCATTTAACTGATATGCTATTTGGCGCTAGTATTGCCAAGCCATTTATTGATTTGCTGTTTATGCGCAGAGAAGTTAATTTGCTCGAGATTTATCCGCATATTGAAATTTCGGTAAATGCACTTTTTGTGGCACATGCTTCTTAAAAATCTTCGAAACAAGGAACGACGTTGTCTATATCGACTATGGATGCCATATCCCCAGAGTTTGAACTCACCGATGCTGAATTGCACTTATATAGTCGTCAGATTCTTCTGGATGGTTGGGATATTGAAGCACAGGAAAAGCTGAAATTTTCTAATATCTGTATCGTGGGGTGTGGCGGGATTGGTTGTGCCTTGGCAGAACTTCTGGCACGAGCGGGTGTAGGCAAAATTACTCTGATTGATCCTGATACCATCGAGATGAGTAATCTACAACGACAACTGGCATTTACGCCAAATGATTTAGGCTTTTATAAGGCAGAAATACTCGCGAAAAGGCTGGCTCAGATTAATCCGAATGTTCAGGTTGAATATATTAATCAGGCTTTAACAACTGAAAATGCAGAAAGTATCATTGAACATCAAGATCTGGTGCTGGATGGATGTGATCAGTTCGAGACACGTTATCTGATCAATCAAAGCTGTGTAAAACTGAATGTACCTTTAATCAGTGCTTCTGCGATTGGTTTGCAAGGGCAACTGTTCATGATGGAAGGGGATTCAGCTTGCTATGCCTGCCTGTTTCCACCTGAACATCAGGCTGATACCAGTTTGCGTTGTGCAGACTCAGGCGTCTTGGCGACTACGCCAAATGTGATGGCGAGTTTGCAAGCTCATCATGCATTGCTTTATTTAGGCCTGGGTAAAATGCCACTTAGACAGAAACTTCTACTCTGGGATGGTCTGAGTTTCAAACAGCGCATTTTAAGTTTCGAAAAAGATACAGATTGCCCGGTCTGTCAGGCAAGATAGGCCTGCAAAATTTAATTTTTTTGCTACACTGCATGTAATTAATTTTTCCTAAGACATTATGAAAAAAAATATCTGGTTAGATGGAATACGTTCGGTTGCCCGTATGGGTGAAACCGCAGTAGTTGCGGCGAAGGCCGGCATTAAATATGCCACTGAAAAGCCAAGTAATGCCAAACTCATGCGTGAAACATTTGAGTCTTTAGGCTCAACCTATATCAAGCTCGGTCAGTTTATTGCCAGTACGCCGTCGCTGTTTCCGCGTGAATATGTGGAAGAGTTTCAGGGCTGTCTGGATCAAACACCGACCTTGCCATTCAGCTATATCCAGGAAGTGCTAGCATCAGAGTTTTCTAGCCGAAACTTGGATGAAATCTTTGCCTCAATTGAAGAAACACCACTGGCTTCTGCTTCTATTGCACAGGTACATGCGGCCAAGCTGGTTTCTGGTGAAGATGTAGTTATTAAAGTACAAAAGCCGGGTGTGGAAACAATTCTATATACCGATTTAAATGTATTGCATTGGGCGACCAAACTGCTGGAAAAAGCAGTGCCGAAAGTAAAATTTGCGTCATTGGCAGATATTGTCGAAGAAATCAAAACCCGGATGGTGCGTGAAGTTGATTTTATTGAAGAAGCACAAAATCTGGATGATTTCGTCAATTATCTGAATATCACCAATAATAAGGCAGCAACTGCTCCTAAGGTTTATCATCAATATTCAACACGTCGTGTGCTGACCATGCAACGTTTATATGGCGTGCCACTGACTGATTTTGAAGTGGTGAAAAAGGTCGCTAAAGACCCGTCACAGGTTCTCATCACTGCAATGAACACCTGGTTTGGCAGCCTGATGATGTGTAACAGTTTCCATGCTGATTTACACGCGGGTAATCTGATGCTGCTTGAAGATGGTCGTGTGGGCTTTATTGATTTTGGTATTGTCGGCCAGCTTAAACCAGAAGTCTGGACAGCCTGTATGGCCTTTATGGATGCCTTGCAGCATACCAATTATACCCTGATGGCAGAGAATATGCTGAAAATGGGTATGACTGCAGTTGAGATTGATACCAAAGTGCTTGCGGCTGATCTTGAACGTTTATTTAGTGGTGTGATGTTAGCTGATCCTCAGGATCTATTAACTTCAAGCCCAGCCGATCTCAACGATATCATGATGGATATGGTAGCAGTCGGTGAACGTCATGGCATTCGTTTCCCACGTGACTTTGCTTTATTGTTCAAGCAAATGCTGTATTTCGACCGTTTCATGAGAATTCTGGCGCCGTATACAGATATCTATGCAGATCAGCGTTTGCAGATGGTTCAGACTATGGATCCAAATTTGCTGTTAAAGCACTAATTTAATCCCTCCCGTCCTCCCTTTAAGAAAGGGAGGCTTTCATTACAAAATAAATAGAAGTGATGAAAGTCCCTCTGTATTAAAGAGGGATTTAGGGAGATTATTGGTAAATATTAAATTCCGAGTTTTAAAATGGACGCAATTATTATTGAAGGCTTAAAGGTCGATACAGTAGTCGGCTGCTTTAATTGGGAGCGTCAAATCATTCAGCCTTTAATGCTGGATCTAAACATTCGTACCAACTTAGAACAAGCGGCACAGTCAGATGAACTGGAAGATACTTTGAATTATGCCGAAATCTGCGAGATTTCAGCGCGGGTGATTCAGGAAGCTCAGCCAAAATTGATCGAACATGCAGCAAAACTGGTACTAGACGCGCTTTTTGCTACCTTTGAAAGTGTAGAATCGATTATGATTACGATCCGTAAGCCTGCCATTATCGCGCAAGCCAATTCTGTAGGGATACGTCTTGAACGCCACCGCAACGATATTCGCCCTAGCACTGGCGAGTAATTGTCATCCACAGCAACATTTTCAGGCTGCCCAGCAACGGATCAGTGAGTTGGGGGAAGTCCGGTTTTCTCCAATTTACCTCATTCCATGTCGGGATAGTATCGGAGCAGATTACTGGAATGCGGCCTGCCTCCTATACAGTGAAGTTTCTGTTCAAGATATGACAGATTTATTAAAGCAAATGGAAACGGATTCAGGGCGGGTTCGACCATCGCATCAGATCAGCCTGGATGTCGACCTGATTGCATGGGGAAATGATTTAAGCCAGATGGAATTTAATCCCAAAAAATTACCGCTTGCACTAGACGTAAAAATCCCGATGCATGACATCTGGTCTCATCCTGCATTTGGATATGATCGCCGTCTTCAATATCCACAAGTCAAAATTTAATCTGTATCTGAAATTAATCTAATGAATTTTTCAGTTTTATCTAAGTAGGGGATCTGTATTTGCCAAAAAACTATTATTTACTTTTTCTTTTTATAAAAAATAACTAACAACACAATAATTGCGAATAGAATGCCAAGAATAATACCTGTTTCCATACGTCACCTTTAAAGCATTATTTTTTTGATAAATAGGTCATAGCTATTTAATAGTTATACCTGTCTCAATCGTTCTAGAATTTTAATAAATACGAGATGAAACCGGTTCGATTATAACAGCTGAATAAAAGAATAGAGTTTGATTAAAATGTGAACCGATATTCTGTTGGATAGATGGTTAAATTGATTGATCTGCACTCAAAAAAATCAATGAGTCATCTTGTTTAAGAATTCATGAGAATAAAAAAAGCCCTCAAAAAAGAGGGCTTCATTTGATACTTAAATATAATAACTGGTTTTGGTCATTAACTTGGAAATACCGGTCATAGCAATCTTGACTGGAAGGGGTAAATCTACACCGCCTGCAGCCAAAGCTGTATCACGGTGATGCAGTTCATCTTCATTCATTTGTTCCAGAATGCGACGTGAGCGTTCATCCTGTGCGGGCAGTTGATTAATATGATGCTGTAAATGCATACTCACTTGGCGTTCGGTTTCTGCAACAAAACCCAGACTGTATTTGTCCCCCGCAATGCCGGCAATTGCACCCATCCCAAAGGAAAGGCCGTACCAGACCGGATTGAGTAAACTGGTATGGCTATCTAGTTCTTGTAAGCGGTCTTCACACCAGGCCAGATGATCCTGTTCCTCAATTGCCGCCTGTTCCATTTCCCGACGTACATTTGGTAATTTCGCGGTTAATGCCTGTCCATGATAAAGCGCTTGAGCACAGACCTCACCACTATGATTTACGCGCATTAAACCAGCTACATGACGGGCATCACTTACAGTAAGCTGGGTTTCAACCGGTTTTGCTGGATTTTCCCGTTGTGAGGAAGTTGTTCCTGGAACAAGACTGCGTAATGCCTGGTCAAAAGAATGAATAAGCTTATCGACACCTGTATATTGACGCATGAATTAATCCTCCAAAGGGGCTTTTGCGGTTTTGATCATCGGTTTCAATCTATAGAGCAGCCATAAGGTAAATAGACCACTCAACACAGCAGTAATACAGAAAAGTATTTTAAGATCAAACTCTAAAATGCTTAAAATAATAATTGAGAATATAGCAGAAGATACCATGAAAACGGCATTCAGGATGTTATTTGCTGCAACCACACGTGCACGATGTGAGCGGGGAGAATGCGCTTGCATCATTGCATACAGCGGCACGATATAAAAACCGCCACTAATGCCCAGTAAAGTTACCGCCAGCATCACATGATAATAGCTCCAGCCTTGCTGGAATACATCTGCCAAGCCAAGTAGAGCACCAGTACGTTCCGGGACAAAGGCAAGACTTGCTGCCAGATACAATGCAAAAACTACAAGACCAATAGCGCCAATAGGAACCATTTTAATATTGACCTCAGTACCACCTAATCTACGGCATAGATAAGAACCTAAACCGATCCCGACAGAGAAAAAGGTTAAAAGCAGACTGGCAACATTTTCAGAAGCATGCAGGTTTTGTAAGGTAAGCTGTGGAATCTGGGTCAAATAAGTTGCACCATAAAACCAGTACCAGGAGTTACCCAGCAGAATTAAAAAAACCAGCGGTAAGCTTTTGGCATATTTAATGGTCTGAAAGCTGGTCCGGAAAAAGTTCCAGTCAATGTTGATTTCAGGCGCTGGAATGCTCTGCTTCAGAATATAACGACTGGAGAGATAGCCAACCACGGCAATACTTAACACCGTCAGGCTGATCCAGATCAGATTGCCTGTAGAAGCAGCAATGACTGCACCACCCAGAATCATACCGAATAAAATCGCTAATGAAGTGCCTGACTGAAATAGTGCGTTACCTGACATCAATTCATCCGGTTTTAATACTTCAGGCAAAATGGCATATTTAATCGGGCCGAAAAAAGTGGATTGAGTGCCCATTAAAAACAGGGCGAACAATAGCATCCATAAATGACCGAGTAGGAAACCAACAGTCCCCAGAATCATGATCACAATTTCAAAAATCTTTAGATAGCGAATCAGCTGGGAACGTTCATATTTGTCTGCAATCTGGCCTGCCGTCGCAGAGAAAATAAAATAAGGCAAAATGAACAATAGTGCGGCAAGGTTATTTAGTGTGCTAATACTGGCTGATTGTTGCTGAATCCAACCATAGGTAATCACCAGTAATAATGCCTGTTTAAAAACATTATCATTCAGTGCACCAAAAAACTGGGTCAGGAACATGGGTAAAAAGCGGCGGCTCGCTAACAAATGTTCATTGTTGTTCATATAAGACGTGCTACATTAAGATTTATTAAGAAATGTGAGATATACGTAAACATTGAGAAAAATCATGTAAGATACTTTCGTCCATGTAAAGGCAAAACCCAATAATTTAAGTTCTTTAGCTTATCTTTTTCGGTCAAATAATCAATTAAAGAATGTATTCGTTTAGAGTTTGCTATGCCCGCAAAGAGAAAATTTAAACAAACGATGCTGAATCGTAGTATGGGGTCTCTCGTACCGTATCATGGCCGAGCCAGGCTATGTATGAGTATATTTTTCATGATGTTATCGCATCAGGGCATGGCACAAACCGAGCAGACCGAAACTCCGGTAGCACTATCTCGGGCAGAAATGATCGAAGAGTTATCCCAAGAAGCCGTTCGACAAGGGGTAGCTACGACCGAAGCTGAAGCAACAGAAAAAGTTGAAGAAGCTTTAGAACCTGAAACTTCCACTGTAGATAGTATGCAAATGCTGCAAGAACAGCAGACTATGGGAACGTCTCTGGGTGAATTTCAGCCAATTGAGTTTGATGATTTAGAACGCCTGCCGGTGCAAACGATTGACCAGAGTATGGCCAATGAGATTTATCAGGTTGCAGAAGAAGCGAAACGCGAGGCGCAAGCCTATCGCCAATCAGCGCAAACTGAAACGGTAGTCAATGATATGAGTCAGCAGGAACTGGTTGAAATCAATCAGGCACCTGTGAATGTTGATCAGCTTATGCAGTCCATTCAGGCCGATAGCCAGATTATTGTCCAAAGAAATGAGTCGGGTGCGACCTTATCCGAGTTGCCTGCACCAACGACGCCTGAAAATGATAAACGCCCTAATATTTTCAAGCGACTGTTTTATAAAATACGTCCACCTCGCCAGATTATGACCGCCAGTTTGCCTCGGATCAGTGCAGATGTGGTCATTGTGAATGGAAATGGCACTGCACAAAGCAATGGCGGATTGAATCGTAAAGCCCAGTCAGAAGGTTATACGAATCTTAGAAATAATGTAAAAGCTAAACTTTCTAGCTTTACCCAGGAATCCTTTGAAGATTTTTCATCTGCATTACCGCAACTCCGTAATCTGTCCAATCAGGCTGCCCAAGCTGTAGGTTATTACAATGCCCAGTTCAGATTTGAAAAATTATCAGATAGCCGGGTCAGAGTTTATGTAACCCCGAATGAGCCGGTCATTATCAATACCCATAATATTGAGTTTAGTGGGCCAGGTGGTGAACAGCCGCAGTTCCAGGTTATTAGTCTTCTACCTGAACAGGAAGAAGGTGATATCTTTAACCATGGGGATTATGAAAAAACCAAGGACCGGATTAATACCGCAGCCAGCGACAATGGTTATTTTGATGCTTACTGGCGCTTGCATGATGTGCGCATCGCTCAACCCGAAAATACAGCCGATGTGAATCTGCGCTTTGAAACAGGTGAGCGTTATAAACTGGGTAATGTAGAGTTCAGGATGAGTGATCCTGAAAAAGAATTTCCACTGAATCGTGATGTACTGGAAAGTCTGGTCACCTGGGAAGATGGTGCTGACTACACCTTCTGGCGTGTGAATAGCTTGGCCAACAACCTGACGAACTCACGTTATTTTAACTATACGCTGGTGGATACAATTCGTCCTGATCCTATTGATCGAGAGCTGGAACTGGCACCGGATATTCAGAGTCTGATAGAAGAACAGAAGTTTTCAGAAGATGAAATAGGTGTAGCCAAGAAAGCTGCACCGGCATCCGATCAGGAAGTTACACAGGATGTGGTGGATGAAGATCAGTTTGCTGGTAGTCGTGATGCAGAGAATCCAAATTTAAGAACTTTGCGGGTTCAGCAGCAGACCAAAGAAGACGAAGAAGAACGTTTAAAGGCTCAGGCTCGTGAAGAGAAAAAAATTCCGGTGATCGTGACACTGAATGCAGACCGTCTTAACAGTGCCGAAGTTGGTCTGGGTTATGGTACGGATACCGGAACACGCTTACGTGGACAATATCGCCGCGCGATCGTAAACAAGCGTGGTCACTCATTTGATGCCAACCTTGAATTGTCACAAATCCGTCAGTCAATTGATGGCCGTTATAATATTCCATACAACCATCCACTTAATGACTATATCAGTATCGTGGGTGGTTATGAGCGTGAAGAACGTGATGGTGTGGCCCAAGGTGATGGCCTGTTAATTGAATCCGCGGTACTTGGTGCTGACCGGATTATTAAAAATCCGCGTGCTAATTGGCAACAAACCTACGGTCTACGTTACCGTCTGGATCGTCTGACGCAGGATGGTTCGGTTGATTTTAGCCAGATTCCGGAAGCATTCAGATTCAATACTGAAGATGAACAGCAGTCTTTACTGGTGGGGTATGAAGTTTCCCGTACTGATAGTGATCGCCGCGTGAACCCGACCAAGGGCTTTAAGCAAACCTATAAAGTCGAATTGGGCAGTGAAGCTCTATTGTCTGATGCCGATATGGCGATTGTGAATGCAGGCTGGCGTTTTATCTATTCACTGGGTGAAAATGCCGATCACCAGTTTGTTGGACGTGCGGATCTGGGTTATATCTTTACTGAAGATTTTGCCAAAGTACCTTATAACCTGCGCTATTTTAGTGGCGGTGATCAAAGTATCCGTGGTTTCGACTATAAGAGTCTTTCTCCGGAAATTGAAGGCTTTAAAGTGGGCGGACAGGCTTTGGGTGTGGCTTCACTGGAGTATAATTATCAGTTCAGGGAGGGCTGGCGCGCTGCAGTATTTGCGGATGCCGGAAATGCCTATAATGAGGATTTTAGTAATCCGACAGAATATGGTGCGGGGCTGGGGATTCGTTGGGCTTCACCGATTGGCCCAATTCGTTTAGATGTGGCGACCGGACTGTCGGATGACAATTATCCGATTCGTTTGCATTTCTTTATTGGCTCGCAGTTATAAAACATTTATTAATTAAAAAATAGTTATTTGGGTAGATCATGGTCGAAAACCAACCACAGCCAGAACAAGAGCAACAACCTGAAGTTGTGCCGAAAAAGCGCCGTATATTTAGAAGTATTCTATTGTCGGTCCTTTTTTCTCTTATTTTTCTGCTGTCTGTATTGGCGATCCTGTTTTCTACCGATAAAGGCAGTAAATTCCTGCTCGATCAGGTGATGCAGCGCCAGGAAATCATTCATTATGAATATGAAGGTGGGAACCTGTGGCGCGGGATTATCCTGAAAAATGTTCTGGTTACCCTGAAACCGGTCGATGTCAAAATTGACCGTGCTGATGTCAAGCTGGGTTGGCGGGCGATTATCAAAAAAGAAATTCATCTGACTGAAGCAGATGTACTGAATTTACAGATTATTAATAAAAATCCGCCAAGTGATGAGCCATTCAAGTTCAATGCTATTCGTTTACCGTTTGTATTGCGGGTTGATCATTTACTTCTCGATCACCTAGTAATTAAAACCCAGACCAATGCAGTCGATTTTTATAATATCGAACTGAATGAAGCATTATGGTCAGGTACCGAGCTGAATTTCGAAGATTCCCGCATGGATATGGGCTATCTGTCGGTACGTGAAGCTACTGGGAAAATGCAGTTTGAAGGTAAATATCCACTAGATGCACGCGGGATTTTAAATCTGCCTTCACTCAGAGAAAGCCTGAATATTCATGATATTCAAGTACGTGCTAGAGGTACACTGGATACTATTCAGGCCGGGGTCGCGACCAACACTCCAGATTTGCTGACAGGCTGGGCGGTCCTGCACCCGATGCGTCCTAATGTACCCATGCGTGGTGAACTCCAGTTCAAGCAATATCACTGGCCAATCCTGACAGAGCAGAAACTGTTTACGAAAGATGGTGTGGCTGAGTTTAATGGGAATACCAAGCGCCTGGATTTGAATGTTCGCACTGATATTGAAGGTGAAAATATCCCGGATGGGCAATATACCGCAGTGATGTATACCGATCTGGTCAATCAGCTCAATATTACTGATTTAAATGGTCAGCTAATGAAAGGTTCGGTAAGTCTGGCAGGTACTGTAGGCTGGGCTGATCGGGTGGATTGGGATCTGACAGGTCGCATGAATGGGATAGATCCGAAACATCGGCGAATTCCTCAAGTAGTGCAGGACTTTCTGCCACCGAGTCTAGATGGCAATATTGCCTCTACTGGTAATCTGGAAAATGGCCTGCATCTAACAGGACTGGTGGATTTTGACCGCTATGAAACCTGGAATATCAAGCTGGATCAGAAGCCGGTTAAAGACAATAAAGCTCAACCGATGTTACTGGATGTAGCCTGGAAAAATATTGACCGTGCTGTGCCTTATATCGGCTGGTTAAAAAGTGAATCAGGCGATGTTGATCTGGTACTGGTCGAAGGCCAGCAAAATATTCATGTCGCTACCCAGGTTGCTCAGCATGAAGAAGGGCTGTTGCCGACAGGAATGTATCAGGCACAATTGAACCTGAAAAATAACATCCTGAATGTTCCAAGTTTTAAATATAGTGGAAATGGACAGGCCGGCAGTCTAACAGGTAATGCACGAATTGAACTGCCAGAAGAAAAACGTCAGCTCAAATGGTCCGCAGTATTAAATGCCCAGAACCTGAATACTCAAACTCTGGCTGCAGCTTCACCAATTGACCGCTTGAATGGTCGGGTAAAAGCCAGTGGTTATGCACGCCCGAATCAGCAAATTATTAATCTCAGCGGTGTAGATCTGACCGGACGACTGGCTGCGCAAAATGAAACCGTTCATCTGACAGGTAATAGTAATATTGCCTTGTTGTTCCATGATGAAAAAGCAGGTGGCGGATTCAAAAGTTATGCGGTCAATTATGATGGTGCATTAAGTGCCAGCCAGATCAAGGCCAGTCAGGGATTGTTGAAACTGCGCATGTCGGGTACGCCTGATATGCTGAGTATCAAGGAACTGCGTCATGATGGGGTCGCTGGAAAAATTAATGCCAATGGTCAGGTGAACTTGGCGAATGGTATTGGCTGGAATGTAAATGCCTCTTTGGTGCGTTTCAAACCTCAGTATTTCAATGCCAAGCTTAAAGGTGAATTGTCTGGCAATCTGCAAACCCAAGGTGTCTGGTCGGATGCAGTGAAGCGTGTCCAGATTCAGCGCTTAAATCTGGCCGGTATGTTGAATAATAAACCGGTACGCGGTAAGGGTAATCTGGCTGTATTGATTGACTCCAAGCAGCGTGGTTTTGTACCGCAGCAGTTTGAAGCCAATAACTTGTTCCTGTCTTATGCCAGCAATCAGTTACAGGCCACAGGTAATGCACAAAATCTGCAACTTAAAGTGAATGCACCGGCATTATATGAGCTTTACCCGGGATTAAGAGGCCGGGTACAAGGCTATATTAATATGCAGGCACAACCGCGTTTGCAAGCAACTGCAAATCTGGCAGTAGATAAATTTGCCTTCAAGAACCTGTTTAGCGTAGATAAGATTCGGGTACGCGGCCAGTTACCAACTTCACAAACCACACCTACTTTATTGACTGCGACCATGGATCAGTTGCGTAGTGGCAATAGACAGATTGTACGTGGTGAAGTTTCACTGGCTGGAACCCGCGCCGCGCATGTACTGCAAGTTCAGGCTGAAAACAAGCTGTCTAAATTCTTTGTTCAGCTGGCAGGTGGTTTTAATGCACAAAATAACTGGTTAGGCCAGATCCAGCGCGGTGATTTCGACTCACTGCGTACCCATCTGGTACAGCGTCAAAATGCAGCTGTGATTTATAACACTGCACAGTCGGATCTGTTTGTTGGCGCTCATTGCTGGATGAGCCAGCAAAGCCAGCTCTGCTTTGATCAGCCAATTCGAGTGAATAAAACTCGAGGTAGTGCTTCATTTATTACCCGTAACCTGGATCTGGCTGACTTTAGTGCTTTTCTGCCGGAAGGTATAGCATTAACCGGTAAAGTGAATGGTTATGCTAAGGCAGCTTGGGCACAAGGTGCTAAACCGAAGATTGATGCACGTCTGGTAACCCGTAATGGGGTGATCGGCTTATCTTCTGATGATCCGGAATATTTAGGCTCGACCTTAAAATATGATGAAGTGGGGCTGGTCGCAAAAAGCGTGGCCGCTGGACTACAGATTCGTCTGGATGTGAAAACACCAGATATTGGTACAGGCTATGCCAATGTGATTATTGATCCATATCGTGACAATAAACCAATGCGTGGCGAGATTGCCTTTAACCAGGTTCAACTGAAGGTCTTTAAGCCATTCATTCAGGATGTGCGTAATCTGGATGGTACTTTGTCTTATGCAGGTAAAATTAGCGGAACGTTAACCGATCCATTACTTGAAGGTGAAATTCGGGTTAAGGACGGGGCGATCAGCATGATTTCATTGCCAGTCAATCTGACCAATGTGCAGCTCTATTCATCAGTCCGTCAAAATACCGCGACGATTAATGGCGCATTTAACAGTGGCCGTGGCGCTGGTAAATTAACCGGCTCTGTAGACTGGAAAGGTGATCCACGCGTACAGCTAAAACTTCAGGGCGAAAATCTGCTGATTCGTCAGGCACCGCTGATTACTGCGGTGGTTACGCCTGACCTGACCTTGGATATGTATCCGTTCAATAAAAAATTAAGCTTGAGTGGCAAGGTCGATGTTCCTCGTGCACTGATTTCCATGCCTGAAGCCTCTGAACCTGTCGTGGGCTTGTCTTCTGATGTTCGTGTTGTACGTGAAGGAGATGACCAGCTCGCCATTCTGAAAGCGGCACGTCCATGGGATATTCGCGCAGATGTTGCAGTGTCGTTAGGAAATCAGGTGATCTTCCAGGGCTTTGACAGCCGTATACCACTCTTAGGTCGTGTCAATCTGACGCAACGTGGTCTGGAATCTGCGATGCGTGCCAATGGGGCGATCGGGGTATCACAACGGGTGAAAATTGAAGCCTATGGACAAAGTCTGGATCTGAACCGTGCGATTGCGCGTTTCAATGGCCCATTATCGAATCCAACCCTGGATATTGATGCTAATAAATCGATACAGGGCAGCACAGTCGGTGTGCGTGTTACAGGTACAGCCTCAAGTCCTGCCATTCAGGTATATAACGATGCTGGTCTGTCTGAACAGGAAGCGTTGAATGCCCTGATTACTGGTCGTATCAATGAAGGAGCTTCAGGTTTAAGTCAGGCGGAAGGTTTCAGATCTGATGTAAACAACACCATTGCAGCCGCCGGGATCAGTCTGGGCTTGGGCGGTACGCGTGCTTTGACCAACCAGATTGGCCGTAGCTTTGGCTTGAGTGGTCTGGCACTGGATGCACAGGGAACAGGGGATGATACTCAGGTGTCTGTAACCGGTTATATTACGCCAGACTTGTATATCCGTTATGGGGTGGGCGTATTTACTCCAGTGAACAAGCTAACCTTGCGTTATCAAATGAACCAGCGTTTATATCTGGAAGCCAGTCAGTCTTTAGAGCGTGCAATTGACTTGTTCTATAATTGGCGGTTCTAATCTAATAAAAAGCCCTCTAAATGAGGGCTTTTTATAGGCAAGAGATTTTAAAATAGCCTAAGCATTTAAATCATCAGCCTATACTGATTTAAGGTATTTAATAAAATTAATCCTTAAAGGTCTCATTCAGTGCATTCTGAACAGCTTCCACTCGGGATTTACAGGCTTTATACGCCTGCATAGACTCTTCAACGATTTTCATCAGATTATCAATATCTGGTTCTTGCTGAGATTCAAGTAATTCAGCATTCTTTTTCAAGATGTCATAGCCTTCCTGAAAGCTCAAAGTATCATGACTCATGGGGAGTTACCTGCGTAAGTTGTGCTGAAAATAGACCATCGTGTAATTCAACCTGAACGGGTTGTTGCACATCAATTTGATGAATTGAACGAACCACGTGTTCTTGCTGGCGCACAATGGCATAACCTTTGGACAAAACATGTTTGGGATTTTGCAGTAGTGTTTCCCGCATCAGGGCATCTAGCTGCTGATTAATTAGTTGGGTCTGTTGCTGGGCAAGGTTAGAAGTATTGGACTTGAGCTGCTCTAAACGTTGCAAGGCATTCACAATCTGGTGATTGGCCAGATTTTGGATTAATTTTAGATATTGCTCATTCTGGTTTTGATAAGCCTGAATTTGCTGTTGAGAAAGCCGCTGGATGCTTTGCAGGTTATTTATAACTTCTTGCGTCAGCTCGACGACATGATTGCGAATTCCAGCAATCACCTTGCTCGGTGTGTCGAAAGAACGATGAGCGATTTCATCCAGAATCGTCCGATCTTTTTCATGACCAATACCAACCCAGACGGGAACTGAACGTCTGCAGAGCAGGGCAGCCAGCGCATAGTCATTCAAATACGCCAGATCATTGACTGCGCCACCGCCACGAATGATCACGATCAGATCAGGCGCGTGATGATACGTTTGTGCCCACTGCTTTAAAGCTTGTGCCAAGCTTTGCATGATGCTTTGCGGTGCCGTATTTCCCTGAAAGGTCGCACTGTGATAGATAAATTCGCATACCTGAGCTTTTTGTAAAGCATCAGCATCTTTCTTGAAATCGCCCAGACCGGCAGCCTTTTCTGGAGCAATCACCAGAATCCGGTTTAGGTCAAAAGGTGTAGGGAGATTTTTATTGCGATTAATCAGACCTTCGGTTGTCAGTCTTTCTACAATCTGCTGATAACGTCGGGCTATATCTCCCAAGGTATATCCAGAATCAATCTCTACAATATTTAGGGAAAACCCGTATTGCGGATCAAAACTGGCTTTGACTTTGATTAAAACCTTAAGATCCCGGCTTAGCTCAATACCACTTTCACGTTCAAATTGCGTCACAATTTTCTGTGCAGCAAATTTCCAGATCGTGGCCCGGCAACTGGCAATGACCTGATCATTGTCAGGATCTTTTTCTGCCAGTTCCAGATAATAATGGCCAGCTTTAATATTTAAATTACGAATCTCGGCTTTGACCCACACCGGCGTATCGAAAGTGATTTTGACCACTTCCTGGACCGTAGAAAGGTATTCTTTTAAGGAAAGCTGGAGATCGTCTTGCATGCCGAGATAAAGTTTAAAATTCAATCAAATATTAAATCAATATGATTGCTAGTACAAACACTAAGCTCAGCGCATAAAGAAGACTAGGATAAAAAACTGAGGCAAGAATTAGCTTAATAGTCTAAAAACAAAATATTAGAGTAATCCTTGGTTGATGAAAGGTAATAAACACTTTGTATAATAATGTAATGACATTGTCATCTTGAAGCCATTCCAATATTTAACTGAATCTAAATTTTAGTTAGTTTAAGAAAGAGATTACTTTTAAAAGCTAATTATTGATTGATATAAATCATAGGAAATAGTGAGAAGTTAAATGTGATTAAAGCTAATGATATTAAAAAATGATCCTGCCGCTTTTTACAGAATTACAAACACTCAAGCCTTTTCAGATCTGACGCTATAAGTGGAATATGCTACATTAAAGGCGAATTCCTTTAGAAGAATACCGCTCATGAAAAAAATAATTTTATCTGGCTTGTCTGGATTATTTGTATCCATCCTCCTTGCTGGCTGTAGTACGACCCAGTCGACTGACTCAAACTCAGCGTCATTAGGAACAGCGAATCCAGCGAGTGCCTATTGTATTAATCAGGGTGGAAAGCTGGAAATCCGTAATGAAACTAATGGGCAAGTGGGCTATTGTCATTTAAAAAATGGGCAAGTGGTCGAAGAGTGGGAATATTTCCGCGCAAACCAGCCTAAATGTATCGCTGATCAGGCGGCTGCACTGGTGGGCCAATCCAATTTAACTGAAGCGCAAATCAAAGAAAAAACCAAAGCTCAAATGGTACGCATGGTTGCACCTGGCCAGCCTGTCACTATGGATTATCGTGAAGAGCGCGTGACGGTCACTGTAGATCCAGCCACTAAGAAAGTAGTTCAGGCAAGTTGTGGCTAAGATATGAAATGATACTTTCGGGCAGGCAGTATCAATAAGAATAGGTAGAAATTTCATTTTAAATGACAAATCTGCGCTGATCTCTTATAGTGCCTCTCGGAAGGAGAAATTCATGAAAAAGTTATTTGCTTTATCGCTGATGGTTGCTCTGGTCGGCTGTGCAGAGAAAAAACCTTTAACCCCTGAAGAGCAGTGGCATGGCTATTGTCGTAGTGTGGGGAATGCTGCACGAACCATTATGCTGGATCGTCAGAATGCGATCGAGAAAGAAAAGGCTGTTGAGCATGCCAACAAGATCGATGATGACATTACTCGCGGTTTTATCCTGAATATTATCGATGAAGTCTATGCACTTCCGGAACAGGAAATTAAGACCGATGTAGATGCAGCCCGTGAGAAAGTCCGCGCTGAATTTACCGAAAAATGTATCGCCACACCGCATGATAAAATGCCAGATTACAAACCGTTCTAAGGAACGGTTTTTTTTATATTTAAATAAAACAAACTAAGAAATCATCATTCAAAATAAATAGTGGTTTATAGATATAAGAAAATTCTTCTAATAATAAAAATAGCCTAAGCAATATTAAATATAATTTGTGACAATTGCTAAATCTAAAATATAGAAATGCTTATCTTTATATTGAATAATGAATTTAACTCCAAAGCCTTGAGGAGAAGAATAATATGGACGTCGTGAAGTATTTATATCACTCAGATCTGCTGTTAGAAGATGAAAAAGGATTGGCGATTATCGGTGGCGGACGCTATGTCCTGAGTGTAGGAGATAAGGTCGTGATTAAGCAGATCTTGGAGCAGGATAAAAAACGCTGTCTGGTCGAGATTTCCTTTGCCAGCAATAACCACAGTCAGACCTATGAAGATCAATGTGAATTAAAATTTGAGGGTTGTCGGGACGCTTTTCAGCAATATTTGAACTCGACGACAGTCCACTAAGGTGTAGTATCTTTTTCTAAGTAAATCAGGCAACATCGATGTTGCCTTTTTTATGCGTCAAATTTGGTTAAAAGTTGCCATATCTGTACTTAAATTATGCAAGGCGATGATGATTTGATTATTGAATGATCTTTATAAGCATCATTTAGTTATAAAATAATGAGCATCACAAAGAAACACTGTACTTGCATTAACTTTTAACTGGAATTTTAGTAAAATTTTAGAGTCCATATTATTTGTGAAGCTTTTATAAAGCAGGAATTCACAGGTAATTTTTTAAAAAAGAGGAATAACACCGTGCTAGAAGCTTACCGCCAACACGTTGAAGAACGTGCCGCACTCGGAGTCCCACCGAAGCCACTTGATGATGCTCAAACTGCTGCATTAGTTGAATTATTAAAAAATCCCCCAGCTGGTGAAGAAGCATACTTAGTTGACTTGCTTGAAAACCGTGTTCCAGCGGGTGTTGACCAAGCTGCATACGTAAAAGCTGCGTTCTTAGCTGCATTGGCAAAAGGCGAAGCGACTTCTCCACTAGTTTCTAAAGAACGTGCGGTTTACTTACTGGGCACTATGCTTGGTGGTTATAACGTTGCTCCTTTAGTTGAACTTCTAGAAGACGCAGAGCTTGGTGGTCTTGCTGCTGAAGCTTTGAAAAAAACGCTTCTTGTATTTGATGCGTTCCATGACGTAGCTGATAAAGCACGTGCAGGTAATGCAAATGCAAAAGCTGTTCTTCAATCATGGGCTGACGCTGAATGGTTCACAAACCGTGCAGACGTTCCAGAAGAAATCAAACTGACAGTTTTCAAAGTAACTGGCGAAACTAACACTGATGACTTGTCTCCAGCACAAGACGCTTGGAGCCGTCCAGACATTCCATTGCACGCAAATGCAATGCTGAAAAACGAACGTGATGGCATCAACCCAGAAGTTCCTGGTGAAGTTGGTCCATTAAACCAAATTAAAGATCTCATCGCGAAAGGCAACAAAGTTGCTTACGTAGGTGACGTTGTTGGTACAGGTTCTTCTCGTAAATCTGCAACTAACTCTGTACTTTGGTTCTTCGGTGACGAAATCGCTCACATTCCTAACAAGAAAGAAGGCGGTTATTGCTTAGGTTCTAAAATTGCTCCGATTTTCTTCAACACTATGGAAGACGCTGGTGCGTTACCAGTTGAAATCGACGTAGCAAACATGAACATGGGTGATGAAATCACTCTTAAAATCGACAAGGCTGCTGCTAAAGTAACTGCGTTCAAAGACGGTGCTCAAATCGCTGAAGCTGACCTTAAAACTCCAGTACTTCTAGACGAAGTTCGTGCGGGTGGTCGTATTAACCTGATCATTGGTCGTGGTTTGACAACTAAAGCACGTGAAGAGCTTGGTCTTGAGCCTTCAACTCTGTTCCGTACTCCAGTACAACCTGCTGACACTGGCAAAGGCTTCACCCTTGCTCAGAAGATGGTTGGTCGCGCTTGTGGTCTTCCTGAAGGTCAAGGTATCCGTCCAGGTACTTACTGTGAACCACGTATGACCACTGTTGGTTCTCAAGATACAACTGGTCCTATGACTCGTGACGAACTGAAAGACTTGGCTTGCCTAGGCTTCTCTGCTGACTTGGTAATGCAATCTTTCTGTCACACAGCTGCGTATCCAAAACCAGTTGACGTTCAAATGCAACACACGCTTCCTGATTTCATCATGAACCGTGGTGGTGTTTCTCTACGTCCAGGTGACGGTATTATCCACTCTTGGTTAAACCGTATGCTTCTTCCAGATACTGTTGGTACTGGTGGTGACTCACATACTCGTTTCCCAATCGGTATTTCATTCCCAGCAGGTTCTGGTCTTGTAGCATTCGCTGCAGCAACTGGTGTTATGCCACTTGATATGCCAGAGTCTGTTCTTGTGAAGTTCAAAGGTAAAATGCAGCCTGGTATCACTCTACGTGACCTAGTTCATGCGATTCCTTATGTAGCGATCCAAGAAGGTGATCTGACTGTAGAGAAGAAAGGTAAGAAAAACATCTTCTCTGGCCGTATCCTTGAGATCGACCTGACAGAAATGGAAACTGACCTGACTGTTGAGCAAGCATTCGAACTTTCTGATGCTTCTGCTGAACGTTCTGCTGCTGGTTGTGCGATCACTCTTTCTGAAGAGAAAGTTGCTGAATACCTACGTTCTAACATCACTATGCTGAAGTGGATGATTTCACAAGGCTATGGCGATGCTCGTACTATGGCGCGCCGTGTAGAGAACATGGAAAAATGGTTGGCTAACCCATCACTTCTTAAAGCTGATGCTGATGCTGAATACACTAAAGTGTATGAAATCGACCTTTCTACAATCACAGAACCAGTTCTTTGCTGCCCGAACGACCCAGATGATGCAAAACTTCTTTCTGACGTTCAAGGCGTTAAAATTGATGAAGTATTCATCGGTTCTTGTATGACTAACATCGGTCACTTCCGTGCAGCTGGTAAACTTCTAGACAAAGTACCTGGTGGTTCTTTATCTACTCGTCTATGGTTGGCTCCTCCAACTCGTATGGACGAACACCAATTGATGGAAGAAGGTTTCTACAATACTTATGGTAAAGCTGGCGCTCGTACTGAAATGCCAGGCTGTTCATTATGTATGGGTAACCAAGCACGTGTAGCTCCGAACACTACTTGTGTATCGACTTCTACTCGTAACTTCCCGAACCGTCTAGGTCAAGGTGCTAACGTTTACCTAGCATCTGCTGAGCTTGCTTCTGTTGCTGCTGTATTGGGTAAATTACCTTCTCCAGAAGAATACCAACAGTACGCTGCTCAAATTGACAGTATGTCTGCTGACATCTACCAATACTTGAACTTCGACAAGATGAGCGAGTATACAGATGCTGCTAAAGACATCGATACTAAGAAAATTGCTGCTGCTCAATTAGCTTAATTTGTTGAAAAATAAATTAAATTGAGTTAAAAAAAAGGGCTGATTTATCAGCCCTTTTTTATTTTATAATAAAGAGTACGTCAATTTGTGTCGTATTGGGGTTGCCTAGTATTTACCTATTTTATAGTCTTTAAAAATATAAATTAAAAGATAGTACTGGTGAAGTACATGAAACTAGTTAACAGCAAAAGTTTTAAAGACTATCAATTAATGACTGACTCTCAGTTAATTGAAGAAACCAAAATTATAATGGTTAAAAATATACGAGAGCTGATATCTTGCAATAATAATTTAGCCAAAGAACTATATCATCGAGGTTTGACGAATAATGTATTTTTTAAATCAGAAACTAAAATTGAGAAATATAGTGTATTAGATAATGACGAGTTACTTAATTATGCATTAAATTTAATTAATATAATTGGAATCCAAGGATTAAATGCACTTAGAAAATATGATGGAGTTTTATATAAAATATTGACAGCACGTCAATTAACTAAAGATATAGCTAAAAAAGCTAATTTTATTAATAAAGGAAGAGAGACGAAGAAAAAAATATTAAAAAAAAGTAAAGAAGTTCCCAAAAGATTCCAGTATGGTCAAATGAGTGATATTGAATTATATGATGAAATTATTCAATTAAAACATGAAAGTCCAACAAAATTAAATAAATTTGATAGTGTTTTATATAGTGAATTAAATAGAATAGATAGAATTCAAGTAAAAATAAAGGTTCATAAAACTCTAGGTTGGAGAAGAATATATTGTGATTACAGAAAATTAGATATAAAAGGGTGGGTTGAAATTTGTAAGCAGTTTGAATCAAAACAAAAATTTCATACAGATTATTCTGCTGCTTATGCAAAAGTTATCAAAACAGAATATTGGAATAAAGTTTGTAATATAATGTATAATCTTGGCTATTGGTCTTCACTTTATGGATTAGATGGTAAAAATTATCAAAGTAAAGCAGAATTAATAGTAGCAAATTGGTTGTATGAAATTAAAATAAACAAAAAAAGTCATCCTAAACTTATCTTTGATTCTAAAAAATATTATTCTGATTTTTATTTAAGTGATATAAATACTTATATAGAAGTTTTTATGTTTTCAGAAAGAAGTTTTCAAAAAAGAGCAGATTTACCAAATTGGGCAGATGGATACTATGCGAAAAGATTATATAAAGAAAAAAAGTATAGAGAAAATATCTTAAATTTAATAGTTATAGAGGCTGAAATATATCGGTTAGATGGTATAGAAAAATATAAGGAACATATTTTCAATGTATTTAATAATTATGGAATTAAATTACCCTTAATTTCAAATGAAAGACTGTTATTTGGTACAGGTAGAAAAGGTCTAGATTGGACTCTTGACGATTTTGTTAATTATGCTGATGAAATGGGATGGGATAAGTTGTCAGATTTTCAAAAAAACGAAATTTCTCTCTATAATGTTCTGATATTAAGAAAAATGCGCTTGGATGTAGAGAATTTATTAAATGATAAATATGGTCGAAAAAAACGCGCAATAGGTGCAAATCTAATCCCACTTGAGATCTTAAAGGATTATTGTCTAAATAATAATATTACTATGAAAAAAGAGTATGAGAAGGCGTACAAAGAATCTGATCTACCAATGGGGGCACCTGCAGATATTAGACAATCCTATGGTACTTCATGGGCAGAATTTTTTGGTAGAAGATTTCGGTTTGATTTATGGCCTTGGGAAAAGGCTAGAGAATATGTTCGAAGTAGAGGTTTTAAAAGTAAAGCGGAGTTTACTCAAGCTGTCACTACCGAAACAGACACAGAAATGAAATATATACGGCGTAATCCTGGGAATAGAACATCTGGTGGGTACTCCGAATTTATTGATTGGTACGATTTTTTAGGAAAAAGGTAATTCAAAACTTATAAAAAGAGATGAATTGTACTAGCTTAAACCTGAGGTGATTGTTTTGGACTAAATATTTTTGGCTCAAATATTATTTTTGACCAAGACACTTGGGATCATGACTACTATGTCTGCGAAACCACCACAGACCAACAAGCCAAAAATTGGGTTTATGATATTTCACTACATTAATTTCCTCTGTTCAGGCTACAAATTAAACAATTACTAGAAACAATAACTTGCATAACATTTCTAAAATTGATTTTTCATACTGTTTTCCTAAAACTGTATGAAAATAAAGCCAATAGGGAATGTTATGAATTATGAGATCGATGCCTTTGGCACCTTGGTGATTGCAGTATTTTTTCTTTTTATTGGGCGGTATCTTGTTAGTAAAATTGGCTTCTTTAGAAACTATAACTTACCTGAGCCTGTAATCGGCGGTCTAATCGCAGCGATTACAGCTTTTATTCTCTATAAATTTTTTAATATCAGTGCCACATTTGACTCAGAAATCCAAACCATTCTGATGCTGATGTTCTTTACCTCTGTGGGTTTAAGTGCAGACTTTACCAAGCTCAAAGAAGGTGGGAAATCACTGCTGATCTTTCTGGTCTGTGTCATTCTATTTGTAGTTGTACAAAATGCGGTTGGCATGAGTTTAGCCACAGCACTTGGGCTTGATCCATTGATTGGTCTGATTGTCGGTTCTGTTACCTTAACGGGTGGACATGGTACTGCCGGTGCTTGGGGTGAAGTGCTTGAAACTCAATATGGAATACAGGGGGCAATTGTCCTCGGAATGGCAAGCGCTACTTTTGGTTTGATTATTGGTGGACTTGTGGGCGGTCCGGTTGCCAAATTCTTGATTAAACGCAATCAATTGGCAGAGACAGTAGCGCAAGAGACCAATGAGCAACAACTCGATACTAGCATCAACACCGCACCCTTCGAATATCCAAAGAAAACCCGACTGATCACAGCCAGTAATGCGGTATCAACTTTGGGGATGTTTGCCTTATGTATTTTTGTCGCCAATCAGATGACAGAAATCAGTCAGGGAAGATGGTTTGAACTGCCAACCTTTGTCTGGGCCTTAGGGACAGGGGTGATTGTACGTAACTTTCTGGAGCATGTATTGAAAGTCGATATTTTCGACCGTGCCATTGATGTATTTGGTAATGCGTCATTATCCCTGTATTTATCTATGGCCTTACTTTCACTGCAACTCTGGCTGCTGGCCGATTTGGCAGGCCCGCTCATTACCATTTTGTTTGCGCAGACAGCGGTACTAATTTTATTTACCGCAATTGTGACCTTTAGAATCATGGGAAAAAATTACGATGCAGCTGTATTGGTGGCGGGGCATTGTGGTTTTGGTATGGGAGCAACTCCAACTGCGATTGCCAATATTCAGGCGGTCACCAATAGTTATGGTCCATCACATAAAGCATTTTTGATCGTACCGCTGTGTGGTGCATTTTTTATTGATATTGTGAATGCTGTGGTGATTCAGAGCATCATTGCATTTTTCGGTTAAATTTTAATACGACTTCAAAATCATACAGACATAAAAAAGCCCCATGGTTAGGGGCTAGTCGTATGCACATCTGAGGCACATACTGTAAGAGGCTCATCTCATACTGAGCGTATTAAAGCACATTAACCTATTAATAGCCATTTAAATCATCTTTAGGCAGATAACTGTTGCTCAATGACTGGCCATAAGTTTTGATGTGACTTCTTGAACATCAGCATATGGCCAATCCCTTTATGACCATATTCTTGGGGTTTTAGTTCAATCATTTCTGTTGCTGCTTTTGGATATAAGCGCAGCAAGTCTTTGACATTCGCTTGAGTGGCGATTTCATCATCCGAAGCCCAGATTGATGTGATCGAGCAGGTGATCTGGGCATGATAGTCATGTGCTGGTGAGATCTTTTTACCAATCGCATTGATGACATAACCCGGTTTACTACAAAATTCTGCCCATTCACGTGCCACATCTTTTGGCAGGTTTTCACCCATACCAATCGCTTGGGTTGGGCCATAGCCTTTGGTGATACGTGCCAATGGGAAAATGATATTGAACATCACTGGCGCTAGTAATTTGGTGCGGCCCCTTAAACCTTTAATATGACCCGTCGATCCGGCAATTGCCACGACTTTTTCCACTTTGACATAGTTTGGGACAATACCCAGCAGCTGTCCACCAGCACTATGACCAAGTAAGATGACCTTTGCTGCCTGAGTTTTAGCTAATAGCGCATCTATCGCAGCCGGAATGTCCAGTTGTCCCCATTGCACAATACTGGCTTTAGACTGTTTAACCGAACCTTTTAAAGATTCCCCAATACCTCGAAAATCAAATACCATTACGGCATAACCCTGAGTTTGCAACCAGCAGCTAAAAATATGATAAAACTGTTTGGTAATGCCAGTCGCAGGACAGATTAATATGGGAGATTTCTTACTTTCAGTCTCAGTGACTGGATAAAAACGTGCACTTAATTGATAGCCATCCTGGCACTTTAGAGTCAATGTTTCGAATTCAGACATGGGCTACACTATATTTTTGAATCAGAATGAATGCTTAAATTTACCTGACTTCTTCAAAGAAACTTGTTAAAACAATGACTAAAAAGTCAGTACGATGATAAAAAACGGAAAGAAAATATGCAGGGAATAGAACTTGATCTGGCAGTAAAGATCGCGATTATTTTTAGTGGAATATTCTTATGGGTGGGGATGTTAACCGGAGTATGGAAGTATTGGCAAATCCGCCAGTCTGTCAATTCACGGGCGCATTATTATGTGGATATTGCGCATCGCAGCAGTCTGCTTTATGCCCCTGCGACATTGATTCTGGCAGTATTGGCTTACTATTCAGCACTATCTTCGCAGATTAATTTGATCTGTGTATTGATCAATGTTCTCTTTTTCAGTTTCTCGATTGGCGCTTATATCTTGCATGGGTTTTTGAAAGACACCACTAATCAGTTTAAGCGACCGCATCAACTAGGTAAATTTCAGTTGCCGGGCGTGCTTATGACTTTGGCAATGTTAGGTTTAATTATTGCAGAATTAGGAGGAACAAGTGTGCTTCTTTATGGGGCGGCGGTCGGATTATTCTAATTTTTTAATAGTTGATTTTATTTTTTGAGCTTTAAGCTCAATTTATTTCTTTTCTGCCAGATGGATGACTGGCCAGATCATCCACTGGGGTATAAATTTATTAATAAATTATCGGTATTTCTGGTCGATCACAGCCCATAAGAAAAAGGCTGCCGAGACAATCAAGGCATAACCGACGTACTCAAATTTTAAATTGCCTTGAATTAAACAATGCACAATCAAGGTCAGCATAAGCGCAACCGTGGTGCTCAAGAAAGTCACCAGATTGGTATTTGCCTTAAGAGCGTCAATGAAGACTTGCTTTTTGAAATGTACTGATAACATCTCCATCCCTCCCGTTTATTTGTATTATTGAAGAGTAAATCTTATTGATTTAGTCTGAATTGAATATACAGTTGTACTTCTTAATTTCAACCTTTGCAACTATTTAAGTGAACTTTAACAGTTAAAAAAGGCCTTCTTTAGTCGTATTACTGTACTTATCAATGATTGCATCCGAATCATCATCTTAAACATTTCAGCGAGGGCAGTTCGACTGAAGTGTGCAAGCGATCATTCATTGCTACCATAGGGAAAAGCAAATTCTACGCCAAAGATTTGTAGAGATAATCTAGAAAATGTAAGTCTATGTAGAATGATGAAGGTGAGTTGGTTTAATCAGGAAACAATATGTTTAAAAAACAGTAAAATAGAAAGTTGTATTGATCTTCTGCTAAAGAATGAAAACGGAAGTAAGAAAGAAGCTAATTAAAATAATTGATTAAAAGTTTATAAAGCTTTCTAAAATACAATTTGGCTATGATGAGAAGGTTAGGGTGTAAACAATAAATGCCGGTTTGGGTAAAACCTGACAGATATTGATCACGCTAAAACCGGATTTTGGGTAAAAATACGATTTTTATGACCTCTTAGAAAGATTAATTTCTGATGCAGTCAATCACAGCGGCAATGACAAGAACAATAAGAGATGGAATCAGCCATGCCATATTTTGTTCAGAAAGCGGTAAGTTCTGTAGCAATTCAGGTAATTCAAGACCAGCAACTTTAAGCCCATCAAAAACACCGAAAATAAATGCAACCAGTGTGGTCGGTGCAACAACTTGAGCAGGCTTTTTAAAGAAATGACCGCAGAAGCTTAGCAGGATCACTGCAATCGCAGGCGGATAAATCGCGCTCAATACAGGCACAGAAACGGCAATTAGTTTGGTCAAACCAAGATTTGAAATCACCAGCGAGAAGCCGACCAGTACAAAGACAAAGGCTTTATAAGGCAGTTTGGTAATAGACGAGAAATATTCAGCACATGCGCAGGTCAAACCAATCGCAGTCACCATGCAGGCAACAAAGATCATGGTAGCAAGGAAATAAGCACCCATATCACCAAAAGCATGTTGTACATAGGCATGCAGAATAATCGCACCATTCGCAGCATTAGGGGCAACATCGTGACTACCTAGGCCTAGTTTAAACAGGCTGAGATACACCAGCGTCAAACCGATACCAGAAATAATCGCTGCATTGACTGCATATTTGGTAATCAGCTTGCGATCCGTTACGCCACGAGAAGTAATCGCACGCACGATCACAATACCAAAGACCAATGCGCCTAAGGTATCCATGGTCAGATAACCATTAACGATGCCTTCAGTGACCGGACTTGTAACATAGTTGCCCACTGCAGCAGGTGGTTTGCCGGCAGGAATCAACACTGCAGCGCCGCCTAAAATGATCAATGCGATAATTTTTACTGGAGACAGGAAGTAACCAACCGTATCCAAAATCTTATTTGGATAAAGAGAAACCAGAGTCACTACAGCAAAATAGATCACACTATAGATCAGCAGGTTGCTAGGTGCATTGCCAAAGTATGAAGAGAAGCCGATTTCATAAGAAACGGTTGCGGTACGTGGTGTCGCGAATAAAGGTCCAACCGTCAGATAACACACAACAGTCAGTAAAAGACTGGCAGCTTTACCTAATGGAGAACTTAAGATCTGGATTGAACCTTCAACACGTGACAATGCCACGATGGTGATAACAGGTAGGCCAACTGCCGTAATCAGGAAACCTAGGGCAGCTAACCATACATGCTCACCGGCTTGTTGAGCCACAATCGGTGGAAAGATAATGTTGCCCGCACCAATAAACAGTGCAAAGGTCATAAAACCTAAGGCCACAATATCTCTTGTACGGAGACTTGTCATAGAGGGAGAACAGATAAATAAAAGAAAGCGATTTTAGTGTATATATGATGATTTTTGGAGTTTAATTTAATGCTGAAAGCCTTGATTTTACTGATCTTGACGATCGGATAATGTGAACTTTAAAAGCTTGGTAGAAATATATCTTTGATATTCAGTTGAAAAAAATATAATTTATTTTTAAATAAATAAATCATTTAGACTTCATTTCATTATATTCGGCTTATTGTTTGTATAAATAAGCAGCATTGAAATACTCTATAGCGAGTTTTAAGAATTGTCATGCAGAGCGAACAAATGCGCATCTTGGCTGAAAAAGGACTATAATTTCTCGATTCACCTTGAGGATAGATCCATGCGAGCTCCAGCGATTACTCTGAAAACCGAACAAGATATCGAAAAATTACGTATATCTGGGCGTTTGGCTGCACAGGTTTTGGAAATGATCGGGGAGCATGTCAAGCCGGGTGTCACGACTGAATATCTGGATGACATCTGTCATGATTTTATCGTCAATACACTAAAAGTGACGCCAGCTAATATTGGCTATTATGGTTATACCAAAACCACCTGTATTTCACCGAATGAAGTGGTTTGTCATGGTATTCCATCTCCGAATACGGTCTTGCAAGATGGCGATATTATTAATATTGACGTTGCGATCATTAAAGACGGTTATTTTGGCGATACCAGTCGAATGTATTATGTCGGTACACCAACTCCTGAAGCCAAACGTCTGGTCAAAACCACTTATGAAGCTATGGTTGCCGGGATTCATGCCGTTAAACCGGGCGCAACCCTAGGCGATATTGGTTATGCAATCCAGTCTGTTGCACAGCGTGAAGGCTACACCATTGTGCGTGAATATTGTGGTCATGGGATTGGTAAAATTTATCACGAACAGCCAAACATTCTGCATTACGGACAACCAGGTCAGGGCATCAAACTGGTACCCGGTATGGTCTTTACCATTGAACCTATGGTCAACATGGGTAAAGCGCGTGTTAAAGAGTTGAAGGACGGCTGGACAGTCGTGACTGCAGATAAATCCTGGTCGGCTCAATGGGAACACATGGTAGTCGTGACTGAAACAGGTTTTGAACTGTTATCGCCGTGGCCAGAAGGCACTGGCGAATATCCGGAAATTTAAATTATTTTTCATGTTATGCATTGAAATACAGTAGCTTACATAAATTACAGCATACGTGTTATTAATGACAAAAGCCTACAAAATACTACATGAAGAAGTGGTTTAACCAGCCAAATTCTCTTAATCTATTTATAGTTAGTTGATATTTGCTTTGTTAGATGTCTGATTGCTATATATTAGATTTGGCTTGGCGGTAGTAGTTTCCTTTCGTTCACTTCATGCTGTAGTGAATCGTTTTTATTAGCTCATTTTTCCCCAAGAATGAGCTATTTTTTTTGCCGGAAATATGTCTATTTATACAAGATGCAGATGCTCAACCAGATAATCAATAAATACTCTTACAGCTGGTAACAGACCACGACGGGAAGGATAAACCAGATGGAAAATTCCATGTGCCGTTTTCCAGTCTGAAAGTACCCGAACCAGTTCGCCCCGTTCTATATATTGCTGCACGACATTATCGGGCAATAAGGTAATACCACAGCCTGAAGCTGCCAGTTGTGCCAGCATATTCAGGTCTGATCCCATTACGGTCGGGTTGATCCGGATTTTCTTCTGTTGCTGCTGCTCATTCTGCAATATCAGGAACTGTTCAGTATGTTCCTCAGCCATGCTTAAAATTTTATGTTCAGAGAGCTGTTCAGGTGTTTTAAGATCGCCAAATTCATTTAAATAGCCCTGACTGGCAAACAGATGCTGTTCAATTTTTTCAAACTGACGAATTACCAGATTCGGATCATCATCCAGGCTGGTCCGTACCCGTAAGGCCAGATCAAAACCTTCATTAATAATGTCCACACGTCGATTGGTGATCATCATCTGGACTTTAATTTCAGGATATTTTTTCAGGAAATCCGGCAGGATTTTTGCCATTTCATTCTGGGCAATGGAGACGGGCAGGCTGATTTTAATGGTACCACGCGGTTCAGTACTGAGATGATCCACCAGATCATGGGCGGCCTGTGCTGCACTGAGCATCACTTGTGCATGTCGATAGATATTCATGCCAATATCAGTGACTGCAAAATGGCGAGAACTACGCTGAATCAGGCGGACACCAAGGCGTTCTTCCAGATTATAAACACGGCGGCTGAGCTTGGATTTGGGAATATCGGTGGCACGTTCGGCTGCACTAAAGCCGCCATGTTCAACGACCTGCGCAAAACAGTAAAAATCATCCAGATCAGTCAGCATCGTTTAATTCCATTCCTGCAACAATAGGCTGATTAAAAAATGATTGTTGCATACTGTCAACTATAGAATACGAATTTTGAATGATGACTAGATCTCGGACTCAAGTAATTTAAGTAAGGTCTTCATGCCTTCTGTGGCCGTCTGGGAAATCTTGTGGAACTGGGCGGGTAAATGCTGTTGATCTGCTTTGGGATCAATATAATAAGCTGTGCAGTGAGCTGTAATCTCATGGATTAAGCCAGCAACAGGATATACTTGCAGACTAGTTCCAATAACCACGAAAATGTCAGCATCCTGTACACAATCTTGTGCTTCTTCATAAGCAGGTACGGCTTCGCCAAACCAGACTACATGTGGACGTAGTGGATAGCCCTCCTTACAGAAGTGTTTAGTTAAATCTAATTCAGTCCCTTCAATCGGATAAAACTCGGTGGTGTACTGACAATTCGGGCCTGAGGTTTTGGCTAGGCGGATATTGCCATGCAGATGAATGACCTTGGAGCTTCCAGCACGTTCATGCAGATCATCAATATTTTGAGTAATCACATGGACATCAAAATCATCTTCAAGTTCGGCAATGAGTTGATGAGCTGCATTTGGCTGCGCTTCCAGAATGTTTTTACGTCGGGCATTATAAAAGCGTTGCACCAGTTCCGGATTTTTAGCCCAAGCTTCGGGTGTCGCCACTTCTTCTATACGATACTGTTCCCAAAGCCCATCACTATCACGGAAGGTGTTGATCCCACTTTCCGCACTCATGCCAGCACCTGAAAACACCACCAGTTTTTTCATGATTTCTTCTCCTGAATCTTTAGGCCGCTGAAGAACTGTATTGAGAATTTTCTTTTAGAAAGGTATCGAGCTCCCTGGCAAATTTGAGTGGTTCGGTCAGTAAGGGGGTATGGCCAGATTTCGTGAAAAATACCTGTTTAGCCTGAGGCAGGCTTTGGGCAATTAGGCGCTGACCTTCAACAGGATAGAGTTTGGACTGCACACCGCTAAAGAAAGTCACCGGACAAGTAAGCTTCGCCAGAGCTTCACGATAATCTTCCTGATGATATAAATAATTATTGATGTACCACGTCATATAATCCACCCGGCTAGAAGGCAGGAGCAGGCTTTGCAGACGAGGTTGATTCATGATGAACTTAAATACTTTCAAACTGGCTGGACGATCATTTTGTAGCTGGATAAAGCGCAGCCATAATGCTGCAATCTGCTGTCGTACTGAATTATCCAGATCCCGAATGAGTTCAATATGCTGATGTTCTGCAAGTAATGTTGAAAGCTGCTGCAAAATTTCAATAAATTCCTGATGGCGTGGACCAAAAAGTCCAAATGCCCAGGCATCATCGACCGGAATCTTCGGTGTTTGGTCAATATGCAAATAAGCTGCTATGTGTTTGGCAAAGTTCCCATAGCACAAGCCATGCATGGTAGTGGTTGCGCCCATAGAGTAAGCAATTACAATGAATTGATCTAAATTGAGCTGCTGGATCACCGACTGAACATCAAGCCAGTGACTGGAAATCGCATCCAGGTCTTGCGGGATTTTGCAGTGACTAGACGCCCCAAAACCGCGCCATTCAGGAATAATAAAGCGGAAGTTTTTCTGATGTGGATAGAGAAAAGCTGCCCATTGCCAGCTCAACATGCCCAGACCTGATAAGACTAGTACAGGTTGACCCTGACCGTATTCACGTACAAATAACTGTTCGCCATCTGCCATGGTGTAGAAGGGCATGCATATCTCCGTATTTATAATTTTTCTACATCGAATTGTTTGAGTCTGGGAATGACCTGTTCCAGCCAGGCAATCCAGCCCAGTTCCTGATCAATACCCAGTTGCAGAATCATTTTATGAATATACAGGGTTCGGTCATTTTCGTCAGCTTGAGCAAAGTCTTTGGCGAAAATATGCTGATAGGTTTTAAGCTTTTCTTTATGTATTTCTAGATGTCGTTCCAGTTCAGGTAAGGTGCTGTTGCCGCCAAGTTGGGCTTCTGCACGCAGACGAACCATCAATTCTTCACGAAGCTGTGCAGGAGAGCTATGCTCCAGCATCCAGTTAGCCAGTTCTTCCCGGCCGAGTCGTTCTACCTGATAGGTTTTTTTACGGCTATGAGAATCTTCCTCTTCTATGGTCGAAATCCAGCCTTTTTGCAGCATGGCATTTAGTTCACGATAGATCTGCTGATGGGTGGCATTCCAGAAGAAGCCCATGGAGCGGTCAAAACGGCGTGCCAGTTCAATGCCGGTGCTCGGTTTCTCAATCAGGCTGGTGAGTAAAACATGTGATAAAGACATAAACGTCTCAAAAAAGTGACTCGGGATTATTATGCAACATGTTGCATAAAAATCAATTCTGCACTATAAATTAGTGCAACAAGTTGCATAAGGCTGATGCTTGATGGAAATAAATCAGTCAGCCTTAATAAAAATAGCCAGCACATCTGCACGCTAGGGAGTTGAAATGTCTAAATATCCGAATTTACTTGCCCCACTGGATCTGGGTTTTACCACGCTTAAAAACCGTGTCTTGATGGGCTCTATGCATGTGGGCTTAGAAGAAGCACCAGGTGGTTATAATCGGATGGCTGCCTTTTATGCAGAACGCGCCAAGGGTGGCGTAGCATTAATTGTGACAGGTGGTATCTCACCGAATGATCATGGCGTCACTTTTCAGGGCGGTTCCAAGCTCGACACGATTGAAGAAGCTGAAAAGCATAAAATCATTACTCAAGCCGTGCATGAGGCTGGCGGGAAAATTGCCCTGCAGATCCTGCATACCGGCCGTTACTCTTATCAGGCGGAAAATGTCGCGCCGTCTCCAATTCAGGCACCGATTAATCCAGTCAAACCGCATGCTTTAAGCTCTGCTGAAGTGCAGCAAACCATTGATGACTTTGCCAACTGTGCCAGACTGGCTCAATACGCCGGTTATGACGGTGTCGAAATCATGGGTTCAGAAGGTTACCTGATCAATGAGTTCATCGCAGCGCGTACCAATCATCGTGATGATGAATGGGGTGGTAGTTATGAAAACCGTATCCGTTTCCCGATTGAAATTGTACGCCGTACCCGTGAAATGGTCGGTGAGAATTTTATTATTATCTATCGTCTTTCCATGCTGGATCTGGTTGAAGGCGGTTCAACTCTAGAAGAAGTAATCAAACTGGCCAAAGCCATTGAGAAAGCGGGCGCGACGATTATTAATACCGGTATTGGCTGGCATGAAGCGCGTATTCCGACCATTGCTACCAAAGTGCCACGTGCGGCCTTTACTTGGGTTACGCGCAAGCTAAAAGGTCAGGTGAGTATTCCTCTTATTACCTCTAACCGTATTAATACGCCGGAAATGGCAGAATATGTCCTGGCTACAGGCGATGCCGATATGGTGTCAATGGCACGTCCAATGCTGGCAGACTCTGAGTTTGTCTTAAAAGCAGAACAGGGCCGTAGTGATGAAATTAATACCTGTATCGGTTGTAATCAGGCCTGTCTGGATCATATTTTCTCGATGAAAATTGCTACCTGTCTGGTGAATCCACGCGCGTGTTATGAAACTGAACTGATCTTTAAAGAAACCAATGTAGCGAAAAATATTGCAGTGATTGGTGCAGGACCAGCGGGTTTAAGCTTTGCCATCTATGCAGCAGGTCGTGGTCATCATGTAACAGTATTTGAAGCTTCAGCGCAGATTGGTGGGCAATTTAATATTGCGAAGACCATTCCAGGTAAGGAAGAGTTTTATGAAACCTTGCGTTATTTCAAACGTCAGATTGAATTGCAACCCCGTATTCAATTGAAATTAAATTGCACCGCGACCTTTGATCAGCTGATTTCAGCCGAATTTGATGACATTGTGGTTGCCACTGGGGTGACACCGCGTCAGCTCGATATTCCTGGAATTGATCATCCTAAAGTATTGTCTTATCTGGAGGTACTAAGAGAGCGTAAACCAGTCGGCCAGCGTGTAGCGATTATTGGTGCAGGGGGTATTGGCTTTGATACGGCTGAGATGCTCAGTCATGGGACCGAAAGTGGTAGCGTCAATCCGGAAAAATTCTATGATGAATGGGGAATCGATACTAACTATGAAAATGTCGGTGGACTTAAGACCGCCAATGTAGAACAACCTGAACGTGAAATTTATTTATTGCAGCGTAAAGCAGCTTCTGTCGGTTCAAGTCTGGGTAAAACCACAGGCTGGATTCACCGTGCTGGCTTAAAGCATCGTAATGTCAAAATGATTGCTGGTGCAAGCTATGAAAAAATTGATGATCAAGGTCTGCATGTGATGGTAAATGATCAACCTGCAGTGTTAGACGTAGATAATGTCATTATCTGTGCTGGTCAGGAATCTTATACTGCCATGTTTGATGAACTGAAAGCTGCCGGTAAAAACGTGCATCTCATTGGTGGTGCGAAAGAAGCAGGTGAGCTGGATGCTAAACGTGCAATCCGTCAGGGTGCTGAATTGGCTGCGGTGATTTAATTGATAAAACTTAAAAGATGACAGTTTTTGCTTTCATGCGAAATTGTCATGAAAGAAAGTTGATTCGCAACATTCCCTCTCCTTTGTTAAAGGAGAGGGTTAGGGAGAGGATTCTATTCTGAAACAACAGAATCACCCTAAGTCCCCCTTTTTGCAAAGGGGGACTTTACAACAAAAAGGAAATAATAATGACACTACAAATAACCCAAACTGCAATCACGCGCTGGCATGAAATGTTGGAAACACGTGACATATCTATATTGAATGAACTCCTTGCGGACGATGTTGTATTCCGCTCGCCCGTGGCTTTTCATCCTTATCCTGGGAAACAGGTTGTATTTTTTATCTTGAGTAATGTGATTCAGGTCTTTGAAAACTTTAGTTATCACCGCGAATTTCTTAGTGAAGATGGTAACAATGTTGTACTTGAGTTCTCCGCCAATGTCGGCGATAAGAAACTTAAGGGAATCGACATGATTCAGTTCAATGATGAAGGTCAGATCATTGATTTTGAAGTAATGATACGACCAAAATCTGGACTTGAAGCCTTAGCTATAGAAATGGGCCAGCGGATTCAGGCTTATCAGGCTAATACTTAATTTCCTACAATTGATTCAAGTCGGCATGAAGTTTGTACATCACTGATAGAAAACTAGAGGGGAATACAGATGAAAATGTGGCTTAAAAAAATGAGTCAACTTTCAAGTGAATATCTGGACCGCTTTAGCGGAGCAGATCTTCCAACACTTTATTATAATCCGAATGGTTTATTTTCTGGTGTGATTGAACGTTTACCACTTTTAAAACAGAAATATCGTCCAACACCGTGGTTATCGAATGCGCATGCGCACATTCTATATCTGGACTTGATAAAAAAACGCACGATTAAGCTGCAATATGATGTGCTTGAGCAGCTGAATATGTCCGATGGCGGCATTACTGGCATTGCCTGGTATGGTTTAGATTTACCGCCAAGTACACCTACCATTGTGCTATTGCATACCATTACCGGCTCTCCGGAATCCATGCGGGAGCTGGTGCGTGACCTACATAAATATACAGGCTGGCGTGTTGCTCTGTGTTTGCGCCGTGGTCATGCTGACTTGCCAATGCCTGTGCCAAAAATGAACTTGTTTGGTTCAACCCAAGATCTGCGTGAACAGTTGCTCTATATTCAGGACAAGTTTCCTCAATCCGATCTCTATGGTGTGGGTTCCTCTGCGGGGACAGGACTGTTGGTTCGCTACTTGGGTGAAGAGGGCGAGCAAACCCCACTCAAAGCAGCCTTTGCTTTATGCCCAGGCTATAACACTGAAACCGGTTTTGCCTATGTACATCCGTTTTATAGCAAAGTCATGGCTAAAAAACTGATCAAACGTTTTATCCATCCTTATCAGGAAACCTGGCAGATTTATCCTTCATGGAAGCAATTGCTTGAGGTGAAAGACTTGTCTGAATTTGAACAGCGCTACTATGAGCTGGCAGGCTTTTCAGATTATGAAAGTTATACTAAGGCCACCAATCCAATTTATGTCTTTGAAAATGTCAAAATTCCATTGATGATTTTGAATTCGGAAGATGACCCGGTCTGTCATATCCAGAATCTGGAACCGTATAAGGATGTCATTCGAGCCATGCCAAATATTGTGGTCGTCACCACTAAAAAAGGTAGCCATTGTGGCTTTTATCAGGGCTTAATGCAGACAGAATCATGGGCCACTCGTCTGATGGCAGATTATTTACTGCAACTTTCCGATACTCCAACGGCAGCTTGAAAGAGATTTTTAAACCATAAAAAACCCAGCATAAGCTGGGTTTTTTTGATGAAGGATTATATTAGTTTTCAAGTGCTGGCATAGCAGCAGCAATTGCATCTGCAACTGCATCATCTTCAGACTTATTTGCAGAAGATGAGTTGTTTTTAGGAGCGGCTGGTGTTGCTGCAGGTTTTGCAGGCTGCTCAGTGCTTGAATTTGTTTCAGCTGCAGGCGCAGGCTCTGATTGAGCAGGTTCCGGTTTTTTAACTTCACGGCGAATTTCAGTCGTAGTATTCGCAGTTTGTTCGCGCTGGATTTCAACAGTCGGTGCTGCTGGTGCTTCTTCAACCGGTTCAACTGGTGTTGATTCTAATGGTTCAACAGGCTCAAGTTGTACAGGTTCCGGAGCAACCACTTCAGATGCTGGAGTAACTTCGGTTTGTTCTTCTTCTTTTGGAGCTTCTTTTTTTACACAACCAGTCAGTGTAAGGCCAGTCAGGATCAGGGTACAGATTAAAAGTTTCTTCATCATCATTGCATCAAACAGAATAGTGTAGGGTGTGAATGTTCCTATTATAGCAGCAAAATGCAATATATAAATCATATGAACTTACTGTAATTTTTTTCAGGAATTGCTGTTAGAATAGTCAATTGTTTATTGTTCTTTGATTTGATGCGGATTGACTTTGCTTTATTGGTACAAGGTAAAGTAAAATTGCGCAACATTGCAGGCCGATTTAGGCTCGATTGTACGAGAAACCCAATGACCCATTTTATTTTCGTGACTGGTGGTGTTGTTTCATCACTAGGTAAAGGTATTTCAGCTGCTTCTGTTGCTGCACTTTTAGAAGCCCGTGGTTTAAAAGTGACCATGGTAAAAATGGATCCATACATTAATGTCGATCCAGGGACTATGAGCCCATTCCAGCACGGTGAAGTTTTTGTTACAGAAGACGGTGCTGAAACAGACTTAGACTTGGGTTACTACGAACGTTTCTTGCGTCGTGCGAAAATGACCAAACTGAATAACTTTACATCAGGCCGTGTTTACCAGGATGTTCTGAATAAAGAACGCCGTGGTGACTACCTGGGTGGTACTGTACAAGTTATTCCACACATTACTGACAACATCAAAGAACGTGTACTTCGCGCTGGCGAAGGTTATGACGTTGCGATCGTTGAGATCGGCGGTACTGTAGGTGACATTGAATCTCTCCCATTCATGGAATCTGTACGTCAGTTAATGGTTGAACTTGGTCATAAACGTACGATGCTGATGCACTTAACGTTACTCCCATACATTAAGTCTGCAGCAGAATTAAAAACTAAACCAACTCAACACTCAGTAAAAGAACTTCTGTCTATTGGTATTCAACCAGACATTTTGATCTGCCGTACTGAACATGATGTTGATGCAGATACGACGCGTAAAATTGCCTTGTTCACTAACGTAGAAGCGCGTGCAGTAGTCGTGTGTAAAGATGCACGTACGATCTACCAGATTCCACGTACTTTCTATGAACAGAACGTTGATGATCTCATCTGTGAACGTTTCGGCTATGACAATCTTCCAGAAGCAGACCTGTCTGACTGGGATAATGTGGTAGAAGCTTTACTGAACCCTGAATACACCGTTCGTGTGGCAATGGTTGGTAAATATGTTGAACTTCCAGATGCCTATAAGTCTGTGAACGAAGCACTTTTACATGCCGGTATTCAAAACCGCGTGAAAGTTCAGATCGACTATGTCAATGCTGAAGAGCTTGAAAGCCAAGATGTCAATGAAGTATTGAAAGATGCGGATGCAATCTTGGTTCCAGGTGGTTTCGGTGAACGTGGTACTGAAGGCAAAATGCAGGCGATCAAATACGCACGTGAAAACGGTGTTCCATTCTTGGGCATCTGCTTGGGTATGCAGCTTGCAGTGATCGAATATGCACGTAACGTGGCGGGTATCACTGATGCGACTTCTACCGAATTTAACCGTTCAACCAAATCTCCATTGATTGGTTTGATCACTGAATGGTTGGATGAACGTGGTGAAGTCCAACAGCGTTCAGTAGATTCTGACCTTGGTGGCACCATGCGTCTAGGTGCACAGAAGTCTGAACTGGTACCGGGTACCAAGACTGCTGAAGTGTATGGTTCGGATGAAATTGTCGAACGTCACCGTCACCGTTACGAGATGAACAACCGTTATATCCCAGTGCTGGAAGAAAAAGGCATGAAGATTTCTGGTTATTCTCCAGTGCAACACCTGGTAGAAACTGTTGAAATTCCTGCACATCCTTGGTTTATTGCAGTACAATTCCACCCGGAATTTACCAGCTCGCCACGTGATGGACATCCATTATTTGCCGGTTTCATTGATGCTGCGAAAAAACAGTACCAAAAAACTAAATAATGCGAGTTTAAGACACAACTAGGAAGTTTAAATGTCACAATTAAAACCACAAGAAATTGTACGTTTAGGTGATATACAAATGGCAAACCACTTGCCATTTGTACTATTCGGCGGCATGAACGTACTTGAGTCGAAAGACTTAGCTTTTGAAATTGCAGAGACTTATGTTGATATCTGCAAACGTTTAGATATTCCATATGTCTTTAAAGCAAGTTTTGACAAAGCCAACCGTTCAAGCCTGAACTCATTCCGTGGGCCTGGCCTGGAAAAAGGAATCGAGTGGTTAGCCGACATTAAAAAACATTTTAATGTGCCAATTATCACTGATGTACATGAGCCGTATCAGGCTGCTCCTGTGGCAGAAGTTGCTGACATTATCCAGCTACCTGCATTCTTAAGTCGTCAGACTGACCTGGTTAAAGCGATGGCAAAAACTGATGCCATCATCAACATCAAAAAAGCCCAGTTCCTCGCTCCGCACGAAATGCGCCACATTTTGCATAAGTGTCTGGAAGCAGGGAATGACAAGCTAATTCTTTGTGAGCGTGGTTCAGCCTTTGGTTACAACAATCTGGTTGTAGACATGCTGGGCTTCGACATCATGAAAGAAATGAACGTGCCAGTATTCTTTGATGTAACGCATGCATTACAAACTCCGGGCGGTCGTGCTGACTCTGCCGGTGGTCGTCGTGCGCAGATTACTACACTGGCGCGTGCCGGTATGGCAACAGGTCTTGCAGGTTTGTTCCTGGAAGCTCATCCAAATCCGGATGTGGCAAAATGTGATGGTCCTTGTGCCTTGCGTTTATCTCAACTAGAACCATTCCTGGCTCAATTAAAAGAGCTGGATACTCTAGTGAAAGGATTTGAAAAATTAGATACCCATTGATGCAGTTTTAAGCATCCTGTTATTAATCAACTGAGGAATTGTTCATGAGCCAAATCGTTGACATTCGTGCACGTGAAATTTTGGACTCTCGTGGTAACCCAACCATCGAAGCAGACGTTATCCTGGCATCTGGCGTAGTTGGCCGTGCATGTGCACCATCTGGTGCTTCAACTGGTTCTCGTGAAGCTTTAGAACTTCGTGATGGCGATAAAGCACGTTACCTAGGTAAAGGTGTTAAAACTGCGGTTAACAACGTAAACACTCTGATTCGTGATGCGTTAGTGGGTAAATCAGTATTCGAACAGAAAGACATCGACAATACGATGATCGCTTTAGACGGTACTGAAAACAAAGAAAAATTAGGTGCAAACGCAACTTTGGCAGTATCTCTTGCTGCTGCGCGTGCTGCTGCTGAAGAAAAGAAAACGCCGCTTTACCAATATATCGCAGATCTTCGTGGTCAAAAGATTTTGACTATGCCTGTTCCAATGATGAACATCCTGAACGGTGGTGCTCACGCAGACAACACTGTTGATATTCAGGAATTCATGATTGAGCCTGTAGGTTTTACTTCATTTTCTGAAGCGTTACGTGCTGGTGCTGAAATCTTCCATTCTTTAAAATCAGTTTTGAAGAAACAAGGTTTGAACACTGCAGTTGGTGATGAAGGTGGTTTTGCGCCAAACCTTCGTTCTAACGAAGAAGCTATTACTGTGATCCTGTCTGCAATCGAGCAAACTGGTTACAAGGCTGGTTCTGATATTATGCTTGCGCTTGACTGTGCATCTTCAGAATTCTACAAAGATGGTCAATATATCCTGGCTGGTGAAGGCAACAAATCGTTCACAAGCAACCAGTTTGCTGACTACCTTGCAGGTCTGGTAAATCAATACCCTATCATCTCGATTGAAGATGGTCTGGACGAATCTGACTGGGAAGGCTGGTCTTACCTGACTTCTATCCTTGGCGATAAAATCCAGTTGGTGGGTGATGACCTGTTCGTTACGAATCCTAAGATTCTTCAACGCGGTATCAACGAGAAAGTAGGTAACTCAATCCTGATCAAGTACAACCAGATCGGTACATTGACTGAAACTTTAGATGCAATCTACCTTGCGAAAGCAAATGGTTACTCTACTGTAATCTCTCACCGTTCAGGCGAAACTGAAGATTCTACTATTGCAGATCTTGCAGTAGGTACAGCAGCAGGTCAAATCAAGACTGGTTCACTTTGCCGTTCTGACCGTGTAGCGAAATATAACCAATTACTTCGTATCGAAGAATTGACTCAAGCTGCATATCGCGGTAAAGCTGAGTTCAAAGGTTTGAACTAAGCGACTTATGTCAATGTTAAATGTATTCGACTCCTTGATGAGTAAAGTACTGTTGGGCCTTGCGATCGTTTTGATCGCAGGGTTTCAATATTTATACTGGTTCGGTGAGGGTGGTTATAATGACCATCAGGCATTGACCCAGAAAATTCAGCAACAAATAGAATTGAATGAAGAACTGAAAGAACGTAATCGCGTTCTGGCCGCAGAAGTTTATGATTTGAAGAATGGTATTGAAGCCATCGAAGAGCATGCCCGTCTCGATCTAGGTTTGATCAAGCCGCATGAAACCTTTGTGCAAATGAGCACTATTAGTACTCAATATAAACCGATTTATCTTAATCCGAATAAAGTAGACCTGAGAACCAATGAATCAGCTGATGTTCCAACAACACCATAGATTGTGGGTCATTTTACCAGCTGCAGGTTCCGGTAGCCGATTTTCCAAAACCGAACTTAAACAATACCAGATGATTCAGGAACGGACCGTTCTTGAACACACGGTTTCCCGTCTGAATCAATTGCCATTAGCAGGTTATGTCCTTGCGATTGGTGCACAGGATGATGTTGCCAAGACTCTGCCACTTTCTCATCTGGATAAAGCACATTTTTGCTTGGGCGGTGCAGAGCGCGTCAACTCTGTACTAAATGCCTTGGAATATTTATCTGAGATTGCTTCAGAAGAGGATTGGGTTTTGGTGCATGATGCAGCCCGTCCTTGTGTGAGTCAAAGCTCCCTGATTGATCTGGTCAATACAGCAATTCAAACTGATCAGGCTGCGATTCTGGCCATTCCGGTACGGGATACCTTAAAACGTGTCGTAAAGGATCATGGTATTGAAATGACAGTAGATCGTTCAACTTTGTGGCAGGCGCAAACACCACAAATAGCGAAACTTGGAACTTTGAAGCGTGCGATTCAGCAGGCACTCGCAGATGGTGTTACCATTACCGATGAAGCCAGTGCACTGGAACATATAGATGAACCCGTCCAAGTAGTACAGGGGCGTTCCGATAATATTAAAATTACCTATCCAGATGATCTGGAACTGGCGAAGTTGATTCTGGCTGTCCAGCGCTAAATATATTGCAATAAAAATGGAATAAATCAGTCAATGGCGATTTATTCCGGAGCACTTTAACTTATAATTTTGCCATCATGAATTTTCTACCCGTGGGCCAATGATCCCTTCACAGCAGTATCGTTTTTTGCGGCAGTCCGCACGCGATGGACGTAGTATTAATCCCCAGAATGCCTCCCGATGGACCAAGTTGCACCTTGATCCATGGCTGCTTTGTTTCCTGATTTTAAATGCGATCTTGGGTCTGATGGTGGTTTACAGTGCCACCTCTGAAGATTCGGGGATGGTGATTCGCCAGGCGATCAGTTTTGGTGTGGGTTTTGTGGTAATGTTTATCTGTGCCCAAGTACCACCCAAGGTCTATCAGGCTGCCAGTCCATATTTTTATATGTTCGGTATCTTTATGCTGCTGCTGGTCTTTGTGATTGGTGAAAAGCGTCTTGGGGCAACCCGCTGGATTACGTTGCCGGGTGTGGGGAGTATGCAGCCGAGTGAGGTGATGAAGTTTGCCATGCCACTGATGATGGCCTGGTACTTTGCCCGTAAACCTTTCCCGCCAAAATTTCTAGATATTGTCGGCGCCTTGGTGATTTTAGGCGTACCTTTTGTACTGGTGGCATTACAACCCGATCTAAATATTGGTCTGGTGATTCCCGGAATCTTTGTACTGTTCTTAAGTGGCATGTCATGGCGTTTAATTGCTGGAGCCTTTGCTGCTTTGGCCGTTGCAGTGCCGCTACTGTGGATGTTCTTGTTGCAGGAATATCAAAAGAAACGGATTCTGACTTTATTCGATCCAGAATCGGATGCCTTGGGCGCAGGCTGGAACATTATCCAGTCCAAAATTGCCATCGGTTCGGGTGGGGTTATGGGGAAAGGTTACTCACAAGGTACGCAGTCTCATCTAGGTTATTTACCTGAACATCATACCGACTTCATCATGTCGACTTATGCCGAAGAATTTGGTTTTATCGGGGTGTTTCTGCTATTCAGCCTGTTTACGGCCATTATTATTCGCTGTTTGATTATTGGCATGAATAGCTTTCATAACTTTGGCCGTTTGTATGCCGGTGCGATCGGACTGACTTTTTTCTTCTTTGTATTTTTAAACTCAGGCATGGTCAGTGGGATTTTACCTGTGACGGGTGACCCTTTGCCATTGATGAGTTATGGTGGTACAGCCGTAATTTCCATGTTGGCAGGGATGGGTATTGTGATGTCAATTCATACTCATCGGTAGAAAATTCAATGAAGTAAGTTTTCAAAGCCGGACCAGTTCTGGCTTTTTTATTGCTCGTATTTATTAAAAGTAGCTTTATGCTATAAATATTCAATAACTTAGATAAATCGTATGTAATTTTTATTGTTGAGGGGAAAATGCATAAATTAATTATAGCCATTGGAATTTTGGGCTTATCTGTTTCAGCTTGGGCCAAACCACTGAGTCAGGCTGAATTTAAGGCGCAAACCAAACAAAAATATGATGAGTTAGAGCTAAAACTTGCCGTGTTGAACTCATCGGTAGACCGACGTGAGCATCCTGCACTTATGATTGCTAAAGCCTGTGAATATGCAACCGGTTTAAAGCAGTTAAAGTATCTATCAGAACAGAATCTGCATCTTGCGACAGCGCAGGATGAATTCCGGTTTGTGAGTACACTGGATAATCAGTTTACTCAATCCCTTCAGGATTTGGGAACTACCTATGAAACAGGCTGTGTTTCACAAAAGAAATAAAGAACAAAAAGCCCTCAAATGAGGGCTTTGTTTTTGGCTGTTTAATACCTAATTAAGAAACCAGGTGTAATAACCCCATAGCATTAACGGCCAAGCCAGAAACGGACTAAATAGCCATTTCCAGAACCAGTGCTGAGGGATAAAGCCAACCCCGTGAATAAAACCGCCTGAAATGCCGATCATGATAAACATCATGGCGCGGTGGCTATATTCCCCGTTGGCATCCAGCATTGCAGCAGGATGAACCAGCAACACCGCTGCGAGTGGAAAAGCCAATAGGCAAGAAATCACCATTGCAAAAGGGTTAGATTTTTTTTCTATCTTTACTTGTTCAACTGCAGCGTCTGTCATCTCTTATTTCTCATCCAGGTCTTGATGATTTTCAATATACAGTGCACTGAGTACACCAGCGAAACAGGCCATCAAAATGCCGAGAATCCATGCGAAATACCACATAATTTTATCTCCTAAGACACAGCCTTAGTACAGGCTGTGTGAATTCTCTTGAATATGTTTTTTGGTAATCACGCCCCACATCTTGTAGTAACACCAAGTGGTGTAGCACAGAATCAGTGGAACGAAGATGCATGCAGCCACAGTCATCACAGTTAAGGTATTTTGGCTGGAGACCGCATCCCACATGGTTAAGCTTGCAACCGGATTAATGCTTGAAGGCATCAGGAATGGGAACAGGGCAAAACCGGCAGTCAAAATTGCACCGATCACTGCCAGGGATGAACCCAGGAAGCTCAGGCCTGCTTTATTTTTACCTGCTGCCAGTACAATGATCAAGCCACCCAAAATGCCGGCAATTGGAGCAGCCATTGTGATTGGATAAGTCGAATAGTTGTTCATCCAGCCTGGATTGGCATTGGTCATCACTTCTTTGGCAAGCGGGTTGGCAACACCATTGGTATCAAAAGGTGTAACCAGGGTGTAGCCTTGAATACCACCAAAGTACAGCCAAGCGCCTGCAGCCAGGAAAGCTACCAGATAAACAATCCCCATGATTTTGGTTGCTTTGGCAGAACGTTCACGTAAATCGCCATCTGTACGTAGCATCAACCATGCACCACCGTGTGCACACAGCATAGATAAGCTGACAACACCACATACCAGTGCAAATGGATTGAGCAGGGCAAAGAAGCTGCCAGAATAAGTCGAACGAACTGTTTCGTCTAATGTAAATGGAACACCCAGGAACATATTGCCGAATGCGACACCGAAAACCAGTGCAGGCACAGCACCACCAACTGCTAGGCCCCAATCCCAAGCATTACGCCATTTGGTATTTTCCAGTTTGGAGCGATAGTCGAATCCTACTGGACGCAGGAATAAGGCAAACAGAACAAGCAGAAGTGCCCAGTACATACCAGAAAAGGCAGTTGCATAAACCATTGGCCAGGCAGCAAACAGGGCACCACCCGCAGTAATAAACCAGACCTGGTTACCATCCCAATGCGGGGCAATCGTATTGATTGCCGCACGACGTTCTTCATCATTCTGACCCACGAATGGCATGATCGCCATGGAGCCCATATCAAAGCCATCAGTCAGGGCGAAACCAATCAGCAAGACGCCAACCAGTACCCACCAGATTATTTTGAGTAATTCATATTCGATCATGCTTGAGCCTCCTCATTTGCCTTTTTTGCAGCTTCAAGTTTCTCGAAGTGGTATTTACCAGTATGTAGAGAACTTGGGCCAAGGCGTGAGAATTTAATCATTAAGTACATTTCAATGATCAGCAGTACAGTGTAGAACGCTGCTAATGCAATGATTGAACCCCATACATCGCCTGTGCTTAAGCTTGAAGTCGATAAATGTGTAGGCAGAACCTCACCAATAGTCCAAGGTTGACGACCTACTTCAGCAACAAACCAACCAGTTTGTGCCGCAATCCATGGAAGTGGTAGTGCAAATAATGCAAATTTTAATAACCAAGGTTTGTTTTCTGCATTGCGTTTAGCCACCGCAAAAGTTGCAAGAACAAATAGAACCAGCATCAGGAAGCCAGAAGCGACCATGGCACGAAATGCCCAGAACAGGCTTGGTACATGTGGAATAGTATCTTTTGCTGCTGTCTTAATTTGCTCGTCAGAAGCATCTACAACATTTGCAGTATATTTTTTCAGAAGCAGACCGTAGCCCAAATCTTTTTGAGTTTCTGCAAATGCAGCTTTCAGCTCAGGAGACTGATCACCAGCACGTAGTTTTTCCAGTTGTTCATAAGCCACCATACCGTTTCGGATACGACCTTCATGTTCAACCAGTAGGTCTTTAATACCAGTAACAGGCGTATCTACAGAACGTGTAGCGATAATCCCCATAACATAAGGAATTTTCACAGCATAATCGGTAGACATGGTTTCTTTATTTGGGAAGCCAAATAAAGTAAATGCTGCAGGCGCTGGTTCAGTTTCCCATTCTGCTTCAATCGCAGCCAGTTTGGTTTTCTGTACATCACCAATTTCATAACCAGACTCATCGCCCAGCAAGATCACTGAAAGGGTAGACGCTAAGCCGAAAATGGCAGCAATCGCAAATGAACGGCGTGCAAATGGCAAGTCACGTTTTTTCAGCATATAGTAACTTGAAATCGCCAGTACGAAGATGGCACCAGTCACATAACCTGCAGAAACAGTATGTACGAATTTAACCTGTGCAACCGGGTTAAAGATCAGTGCTGCAAAGTCCACCATTTCCATACGCATGGTTTCATAGTTGAATGCTGAACCAACCGGGTTTTGCATCCAGCCATTGGCAACCAGAATCCACAGTGCAGACATGTTAGATCCCAGTGCAACTAACCAGGTCACGCCCAGATGCTGTACTTTGGATAAACGGTCCCAACCGAAGAAGAATAAACCAATGAAAGTAGATTCAAGGAAGAAGGCCATCAAACCTTCAATAGCCAATGGTGCACCGAAAATATCACCCACATAATGCGAATAATATGCCCAGTTGGTTCCGAACTGGAACTCCATGGTCAAGCCTGTGGTTACCCCTAAGGCAAAGTTAATCCCGAACAGTTTTCCCCAAAACTTAGTCATGTCCTTGTAAATTTCTTTGCCGGAAATCACATAGGTGGTTTCCATAATGGCAAGCAGAAATGCCAGGCCTAAGGTCAGTGGAACAAAAATAAAGTGATACATCGCGGTCATAGCGAACTGGAACCGCGAAAGATCGACCACGCTTTCAGAAATCATCAACGTGTCTCCTTGATTTGGGAAGGATTGCCGGCGATACGCTCGGCGACTTGAGTGTCAAAATCTTTTGGAATAGTAGGCGCATCAAACCAAATATTTTTAATTACCAGAAGTAGAATGATCTTGATAATTAAAATCGCAGTAATCTCTCTTACTGTTTTTTGGTTTAAATTTTTAGAAACTAAGCTCATGTGAACAAGCCTATTATGTGGTTTGTTATATATTATTAATCGATTGTAACTAAAAAATAAATAGACCAAATAGTTTAAATAAATATATATTTATAAGTTATTGAAAATATTAATAATATTTAATTAAAAGTTTGATAATTATTCTAAATATTTGTGATTTTTTTTGTAACAATAGATTATTTTAATCTGATTAAAATGGTTGGAATTTATTTTTCAAGTATATTAATCCTGATTATTTTGCTGGGGTTTTTATTCAGTTTTTATTCTAATTAAAATAGTCGGGATTAATTAAAAAATAAAAAAGAACCCGCATCAGGCAGGCTCTTTTCTAATATGAAATTGGGGAGGGCTTCAGAAGTCGTAACGCATACCGACCGATAGTCCGAAGCTGTCTTCACCACGTGCGCCAGCCACTGCATTGCTACGGCCTTGTGCCCAAGGTGTCAGATTTGAGTTTTCATCATTTAATACACTGGCCAGATTGCTGTAGATGCGGACTGCTGGGTCAAGACGATGTTCAATTCCAATCGCCAGTAAAGTAGCATTGGCATCATCGGCATCTACATCACGGTGAAAGACCTGTCCACGCAATGAGGTCTTGGCTGCTAATTTATATTCACCCGCGATGCCAAAGACCTGAGCATCAGGATTGACTTCGGTATTGTCATGCTGAAGGAACTGATACAGACCACCGAGTTTCAAGTCTGGCGTGATTTTGTAGGCACCTGCAATCCGGAAACCATCACGTTCACCACGACTGGCTTCTTCTTCATAATGTTCATATGCCGCTGCAAAATCAACTTTATCTTTTTGGTAGGTAAGGGCAAGGTCATAAGCCTTATCTTTATCTTTTTCACCATCCTTAGATGCATCCGGGCTGTTGGCTTCATGTAGGGAAAGTGCACCCAGAACATTAAATCCATTGCCGAATTTTGGTGATTTATATTCAATGCTATTGGCATTACGTTCATCAAAACGTAGATTCCCTACTCGGGTCACATTACGTACATCGCCGACCATATCTCCAAAGAAGTTAACTGGACTGCGCGCCACTTTAAATGGGCTGTCGAAACGGCCGATCCGTGCCTGACCGAACTCACCTTTTAAACCGACAAAGGTATCACGAGTAGCAAACTCGACATCATCATTTGCAGAGCCACTGGCAAAGTTAATTTCCTGCTCAATCTGGCCAAATACGGTCATGCCATTTTCAAGTGTCTGTTCAGCTTTAAATCCAAGGCGTGATGCATTGGAGGAAATTCCAACTTCATTATAATCTTGGCCATCATCTAGATAATCTAAAGACACATGTGCACGTCCATAGACTTTGACATCAGCAGCGACTGCCATGAGCGGTGTGAAAACGCTCGCCCCAATTGCGAAAATGCAAAGTGATTTTTTCATATAAAGCTCCAATCAGACTTTTTTAGGTCTTTTGAGGTGTATGTAGTAGCTCGGTCTTGGCTACCATCCTGTATTGGTGCTCAGTATTGAGGATGAATAAGTCAGTATGGTTAAGGAAATATTGCAGATCTATGAAATCTAAAAAGGGAGCAATTTTAATTTTTAAGATTCTGTGCAGGATTTTTTTTGCTTTAGTTAAAGCTGATCAAGTGAATGAGAAATACTGTTCTTAACAAAATTATTTGAGATGAATTCTGTATTTATTGATAATGATAAAAAATGAAAAATAAGGCATAAAAAATGGAGCCGAAGCTCCATTTTTAAGGACGAAGAATGAATTAAAGAGCAGCTTTAATTTTCTCTGCCAGTTGTTTGATTTTTTCCTGATCACCCATTTGTGCAGCATGTTTGCCAAGGTTGTGCAAAGAAGTAGGTACCAGATGGAAATGGACATGCGGAACAGTCTGACCCGCCGCAGCGCCAGAGAGCTGCATCAGTACAATGCCATCTACCCCTAAACCTTTTTCAATCGCTTTGGCAATTTTTTGCACCACCTGAATGGTATAGGCTGCAACTTCAGGATCCAGGTCAAGCAAGGTAATTGCTGGAGTTTTAGGAATGACCAGAGTATGACCATCGGCCTGTGGCATGATGTCCATAAATGCAAGAACTCGGTCATCTTCATACACTTTAATTGCTGGAAGTTCACCACGCAGAATTCGTGCAAAAATATTTTGGTCATCGTAAGTCATAAGTGCATTCCTTGAGCAGAATTGAATTGTATTATTTACAGTTCAATTCTTTCTGACGTTCTTTGATCGCGTCAAGACGTTGCTGCTCTTTTTCTGAAAATTTTGGCTTGGTTGTGTAGCAATTGTCATTAAACTTTGCTTTTGCTTCAGGATCCTTGAAACAGAAACCTTTTGATGCATAAATGACATCATGGTCATTTTTCAATTTTTTGCATTCCTGTTCAGATGCAAGAACCGATGTTGAAGCCCCAAACAAAGTTGCAGAACCGACGAGTGCTGCAACAAATAACTTATTCATAAGAGTTTCCTCAGGTATCACTGCATGTGGCTAGTCTATAGTCACAATATTAGGTTTGTTTATTATTATTCAATGGCGAGATATTACTCAATGGTAATATTACTCCATGATTCATACATTTTTACAGCACTGGAAAAGTCACTATTTTTATCCGACAGATTGCTAGCAGCTTGCACCAGACTTTGACCTAAAGCGAGAAGTGGTACTGCCAGTTTGGCATCGCGCGCAAGATCAAGTGCAATGCCTGTATCTTTGGCTAAAAGAGGCAGGGCAAAGGTAACAGGGAAGCTACGGTTCAAAACACGCTGTGGTAAAACGGTTTCAGTCACATTGCTTTTACCGCTTGATGCATTGATACAATCCAGCGCTTCATTCAGGTCAACGCCGTGCGCTTTCAGCGTGGTAAAGCCTTCTGCTGCTGCACACAGGTTTACAGCCAGTAACATATTATTTACCGCTTTTACCGCAAAGCCGGCACCTGATGTCCCCACATGCTTGATCAATTTGCCAAACGCCTGCATCGCTGGCAGGGCTTTTTCAAAGCCTTCCGCATTACCGCCGACCATCACAGTCAATGTGCCATTTTCCGCACCAATGGTCTGGCCACTCACAGGCGCATCCAGGAAAATCACACCCTGTTCAGCCAGTGCTTCTTCTAAGCGTCGGGCAGCGTCAGGAACACCGCTGGTACAGTCTACCCAGATACTGCCAGCTTTAAGGCTGAGGCCTTGGACTAATGCTTCAACATCGGCACTGGTCGGCAGGCAGGAAAAAATAATATCTGCCTGAACTGCCTGTTCTAAAGCGACAGCTTGGGTGCCATATTCAGCAGCATGTTCTTCAGCCTTGGCAAAAGTACGGTTCCAGACATAAACTGTCTCAAAATGCTTGGGTAAATGCGCTGCCATGCGATAACCCATTGCGCCTAAACCAATAAATGCCACTGACTGAATCATGTCATACCCTCTGAATAAAATAATAAATACCTGAAAATTGCCGGCTCTTCCGGAATTAAGCATCTATCCGGGTTGAGCGTTGTGCCAGCCAGGTGGTCAGTTTCGGCCAGAATGTATTGGCTGTTTTCTGATTGGACATCAGTCCAAGATGACCACCCGGGATAAGAGTAAACGTCTTATCGGTACTACTTGTCAATTCCATCAAAGGTTTAGCTGACTGTTCCGTAACAATCTGATCGGTTTTCCCAGCCCCGACCAGTAAGGAACAGTTAATATTTTTTAGGTTAATCGTTCGGCCGTTTAAAGTCATTGAGCCATTTTTTAAAGGATTTTGCAGCCATAAGTGCAGCACCATGTCCTGATTGATTCCACCCGGATAATCAATCATCTTGTTCAAAAAATTGCCCATGGTGGCATGTTCATAGACATCTTCAACATTTTCCAGGTTCATCAAAAACTGCTTCTGGCTTTTAAACCAGCCAATCGGATCAAGGAGCTTAAATCCCAATGCATTGATGATGCCGGGCGAATGAATATATTCCTTAGGAATCAATCCTTGGTGAATCGCCTGTTGCAGGGTTTTATTTTTGGAAATGAGCTTGTTGGTGGTGCTAAAAAGCTTGCCAACGCGACCGGATGCATAACTGTCAATCGGGCTACCCAGTACAATCAGGTTTTTAACATGTTCAGGGGAATGTAGCGCAGTATAAAGCGTGACAAAAATTCCAGCCATACTCCAGCCATGCAAGGAAATAAACTGACTGCCTGAATGCGAGCAGATTCGTTCAATAGCCTGAGGAATCGCGCCGTCGATAAAAGACAGGAAATTCAAGTGACGGTGTTTATAACGGAAACGTTTCCATTCCACTAAATAGACATCAAAACCGCTATGCTGAAAATGCTTGACTAGTGAACGGTAAGGATACAGATCATAAATATCCATATTAATCGCAAGAGGGGCAACAAAGACTAACGGCTCACGGTACTTTTTTTCAGGCGCTGCATAATAGCGAATTTTGCAGAACTCAGTCGCAGCAATATATTCAAAGGGCGTTTTTTGCGAAAGAATCAGGGAAGACGAGTTAAATAACCGTGCATTCAGGTGTTTTAATTTTTTCTTCTGACGTTGAATATTTTGTTTTAACTGAATCATGTAAATAATTTATCCGTATACAAAGAAGAATTGGTCGAAGTCTAAGCAATAATTGCTTATTATGCCTTGACCTGAAATAGCTTAGACGCTCAAAATGTTGGCAATTTTTTACAAAAGGCAGCCTTTGGGCTGAAGTAAAGTGATGAGCCAGCAAGACGATTTTAACTATCAATTAGAAACTTTAGCCATCCGTACCGGTCACACCCGCAGCTTTGAGGGTGAGCATGGTGAACCGATTTTTCTAACATCGTCATTTGTTTATGAAAATGCGGCTGAAGCTGCAGCGAAATTTTCAGGCCAAGAGCCGGGTAATATTTACTCTCGCTTTACCAATCCAACTGTTGCCATGTTTGAAAAGCGTCTGGCTGCTTTAGAAGGCGCAGAACGCGCTGTTGCGACCAGCTCTGGTATGGCTGCGATTATGGCAGTAGCGATGGCTTACCTGAAAGCAGGCGATCATGTCATCTGTTCACGCGCCGTATTTGGTTCAACAGTTTCTTTATTTGAAAAATACGTGGCTAAATTTGGTGTCGCAGTTGAGTTTGTCGACTTGACTGATCTGGATGCATGGAAAAATGCCATCAAGCCAGAAACCAAATTACTCTTTGTTGAATCTCCGTCAAACCCATTAGCTGAAGTGGCAGATATTCAGGCTTTGGCAGATATTGCACATGCCAATGATGCATTGCTCGCGATTGACAACAGCTTCTGTACACCAGTGTTACAACAACCACTCAAATTTGGTGCAGACTTAGTCGTATATTCTGCGACTAAATATCTGGATGGCCAGGGTCGTGCACTCGGTGGCGCTGTAGTAGGTAACCACAAACTGCTTGAAGAAATCTTCGGATATGTACGTACCACTGGTCCTTCTATGAGCCCGTTCAATGCCTGGGTATTCTTGAAAGGTCTGGAAACTTTACGTTTACGTATGCGTGAACATTCTGCCAATGCACAAAAACTGGCAGAGTTCTTAAATGCACATCCGAAAGTAGAAAAAGTTTACTATGCGGGTTTGCCTGAACATGTTGGTCATGAACTGGCAGCAAAACAACAAACCGGTTTCGGTGGTATCGTATCTTTCGAAGTGAAAGGCGGTCGTGAAGGTGCCTGGAAAGTAATTGACAATACCCAGTTCATTTCAATCACCGGTAACCTGGGTGATGTGAAATCAACGATTACTCATCCGGCAACTACGACGCATGGTAAATTGTCTCCAGAAGCCAAAGCAGCAGCGGGTATTCGTGAAGGTTTAATTCGCGTTTCTGTTGGTTTGGAAGAGATTGATGATATTATTCGCGACATTACACGCGGTTTAGATCTAATCTAATTTTATAAATATATGTTCGGAGATCTTTATGAACATTAATATGTTGATGCAGCAAGCACAGCGCATGCAAAAAGAAGTCGAAAACAACATGAAAAAAGCCAAAGAAGAGCTTGCGCAAACTGAAGTGCATGCTGAGGCTGGTGGCGGTCTGGTGAAAGTTACCATGACTTGCCGCAATGTGGTGAAACGTATTGAAATCAATCCTGAACTGTTACAGGACGATCCGGATATGATCGAAGATCTGATTGCAGCAGCGATGAATGATGCAGCGCGTCAAGCAGAAGTGATCTCTGAAGAGAAAATGAAATCTGCAAACTCAGGTATGGGCTTACCACCTGGTCTGGCTGGTTTATTCTAAGGAAGTATGCGCAATGTTTAGTGATCGTTTTGATCAACTGGTTCAAGCATTACGCATTTTGCCAAGCGTTGGGCCGAAATCGGCCCAGCGTATGGCTTTGCATTTAATCATGAAAAATCGTGAAGGGGCGATCGGTCTGGCACATGCCTTGACTGAAGCAACCGATCACATTCATGAATGCTCAATCTGCCATTCATTGACAGAAGATGAAGTCTGTAATATCTGTACCTCACTTGAGCGTGATGATGAACTGCTTTGTGTCGTGGAATCACCGGCAGATGTCATGGCAATTGAACAAAGCGGCAGTTTCCGCGGTAAATATCATGTTCTGGGCGGCCATCTGTCACCTCTAGATGGAATCGGGCCTGAAGAAATCGGTATTCCCTATTTACTGCAACGCTTAAGTCAAGGACAGATCAAGGAAGTGATTCTGGCCACCAATGCGACTGTCGAAGGACAAGCAACCGCACATTATCTGGTTGAAGCCAGTAAACATTTACCTGTGCAAATGACGCGTATCGCTCAAGGGGTGCCTCAAGGCGGAGAACTGGAGTATGTCGATAGTCATACGTTGAGTCAGGCAGTGCATAACCGGATGCGAATTAAGTGAAATATTAATTATATTCTCTTAATATATAATATAAAAAATATATTATTAAAAATATAAACTAGATAAGCTATATTCGAAAAATATGGAACAAAAAGTGTGATTTGGTTGTCATATTTTTATATAAAAATTCTATATATCGGGTAATATAGCTTCATCGAGCATCTAATTTTAGACTCAGTCTTTATGTTTCAATTTATTCAACATCAGCACGACTTAAATCATGTCCTGAATCTTATGGATCAAAATCCGGTCTATGGCCTGGATACAGAATTCATTAAGGTAGACACCTTGTGGCCAAAACTTGGTGTTTTTCAAATCAATGTCAATAACAATGTCTATTTGCTGGATGGAACAACACTGGATCTGAGTGAATTTCTGAATAAGATTTTTAATGCTCAACAGAATATTTTCCATGCCTGCAGTGAAGATATTGACCTGATTTATCATTACACCCAGAAAAAAGCCCTGAGCAATGTCTTTGATACACAGGTCGGCATGTCATTCCTCGGACATGGTTTGCAGGTCAGCTATCAGAATGCCTTGAAACAGATGCTAGATGTCGATATTGAAAAAGATCAGACCCGCTCTAACTGGCTGGCACGGCCTTTAAGCTCTGAGCAGTTGCTGTATGCAGCCAATGATGTGCATTATCTGGTGCAACTGTCGGATAAAGTCAAACAGGATCTGGAAAGCAAGTATCTGCTCGATTTCGCTCTTGAAGATTGCCGTTTTTTGACCCATGAAATTGGTGAAGAAACACCGACTGCCTTGCTTTATCAGGACGTCGGTAATTATCGCCATTCACGCCGTCAATTAATGCAGTTACAACAACTGGCTGTATGGCGTGAGCAGATTGCCAAGGCATTGAATCAACCGCGTAGTTTTATTCTGAAAAACTCGACCATGATTGATCTGGTAGAGAAATTCCCGCGCAATAATTTCCAGCTCAGTCAGATGAAAGACATCCGGGCGAATATTGTCCGTGAACATGGCAAGACTATTCTTGATCTGTTGAAATTCCTACCTGATCAGGCCGACTGGCCATTACGTCTGGCACGTCCAATCCGCCATTCATCCAGAGAGATTGGCGAGAAGGTTGAAACAATGATTCAGAATATATCCAATGAGATCTCTGTACCCAAAGAAGTGCTGATGCGTAAGAAATGGCTGAATGCCTTATATCAGCATGTGGTATGTCATAAGGATGAACAGGATCTGCCAAACTACTTGCTTGGCTGGCGCTATGAGTTATTAACTCTGCCGCTAATTAAGGTATTGCATCAGGATGAGTCTTATCTGTCGACACAGATGAAAGTGGTTGAGTGATTTTTACTGGATTGATTAAAGATAAAGCAATTATACAAAATCACGACTGATGCATTTGAAGCGGCTAATGTTTCTGTCGTTTTTTTGATGTATCCTTGCGATTGTTTTTTCAGAAAAGTCGTTTGAAACATGCAAGTGTCTATCTACAAATCTAGCAAAAAAGATGAAATGTATCTTTATGTGGCGCGTCCTGCAGATGAGAACGAAGCCGAAACCTTCGAACCACTAGAGGTATTGGCTGAACCGGTACGTGTTGCGTTTGGTCGTGCGACTTTTGTCATGCATCTTGAATTGAGTGAATCACGTAAACTGGCACGTGCCAATGTTTTACATGTGATGGATTCAATTTCTACCCGTGGTTTCTTCCTGCAAATGCCACCAGAAGGTTTGATTAACCCGAATGCACCAGCACCAGAAGGTCTTCGTGGGGCTTAAGCTCAGTTCAGGAGTTGTGAAATGAATGGTTTTGTAGCTGTATTGGACTCAATTCCTGACCAGAGTATTGCATTTGCAGTGTATCTGCTGGGCAGCCTGATTGCGTTAGCCTGCTGGTATGGCGTGACCAAGCGCATGCCAAAGGCAATAGGCGGTTTTTTATGGCTGTTGGCCTTTGCCGTGCTGTTGACTCCAACCGTTTCTGAAGGCAGTAATGCTTCAGTTGCGCCCGCTATTTTCGGGCTGCTGTTTGGAATTCTGACCAAGGAATATGAACTCGTTTGGATTAATGCGTCACTTATTTTATTTGTCATTGGTATCGGGTCTGTGATTGGCTATTGCTGGTCGACCTATGCATCCAGTAAAACGGGTCTTGAGTCAAACAAGAAAAGTTCACCGCTGTAAATAAAAAAATAAGGTTCAATCATGTCTGCTGATATTCAACAATTCTCAGGTACGGATCAGTACATTGCCACTGACAGTTTAAAACTGGCTGTGAAAGCTGCGCGTAGTTTGCAAAAACCCTTGCTGGTTAAAGGTGAGCCGGGTACAGGTAAAACCTTGTTGGCTGAACAGGTGGCACAAAGCCTCGGACTGAAGCTGATTACCTGGCATATCAAATCAACGACCAAGGCACAGCAGGGCCTGTATGAATATGATGCGGTATCACGCTTACGTGATAGTCAGTTAGGTGATGATCGCGTTTATGACATCAAGAACTACATCAAGCCGGGTAAACTCTGGGAAGCGTTTACCAGCGAAGAACGCTGTGTATTACTGATTGATGAGATCGATAAAGCAGACATCGAGTTTCCAAATGACTTGCTGCATGAACTCGACAAGATGTCTTTCTTCGTTTATGAAACGGGTGAAACCATTACTGCGACCCAGCGTCCGATTGTCATCATCACTTCAAATAACGAGAAAGAACTTCCAGATGCCTTCCTGCGCCGTTGTTTCTTCCACTATATCGAGTTTCCGGATGAAGCGACCATGCGTGAAATTATCGATGTGCATTTTGAGAATATTTCAGCAACGCTGGTGAATGAAGCTCTGCAAGTCTTCTTCAAGTTACGTCAGATTCCAGGCTTGAAAAAACCACCTTCAACTTCAGAACTGATCGACTGGCTAAGCCTACTCATGGCAGATGATATGCCGGAAGACATTTTAAGAAATACCGACAAGTCCAAAGCGATTCCGCCTTTGTACGGCGCGCTGATCAAAAATGAGCAGGATGTACAACTGCTTGAACGTCTAGCCTTTATGTCGCGTCGCTAAGGGAGAAACACGCATGTTTGTGCGATTGTTTTATACCCTCAGAAAATATGGCGTACCAGTTTCCACCCGTGAGCTGATTGATCTGAATCAAGCGGTGGCGGCAGGCGTGGTTTTTGCTGATCAGGGCGAGTTCTATCAGCTTGCTAAAACTGTGATGGTCAAAGACGAGCGCTACTTCGACAAGTTCGATCGCGCCATGAAAGATTACTTTGATGGTATCGCGACTTTTGATCTGGATGAACTGCTGAATCAGGTGCATAAACTACCCAAAGACTGGTTTGATCTGGAACTTCTGGAAAAGCACTTAACCCCTGAACAGCGTGAAGAACTGAAAAAAGCCGGATCGCTGGAAGAACTGATGAAAATGCTGGAAGAACGCTTGCGCGAACAGCATAAAAAACATCAGGGCGGGAATAAGATGATTGGTACTGGTGGCACATCGCCATTTGGTGCCTATGGTGATCATCCTGAAGGTGTGCGCATTGGCGGGCCGGGGCGTAAACGTTCCGCCGTCAAAGTCTGGGAACAGCGTCAATACCGTAATCTGGATGATGATCAGATTCTTGGTAGTCGTCAGATGCAGATGGCACTGCGCCGTTTGCGTAAGTTCGCTCGTCAGGGTGCGGCTGAAGAACTGGACATTGATAGTACTATTCGTGAAACCGCCAAACAGGGGATTCTGGATGTGCAATTGGTGCCGGAGCGTCGTAACCGTATTAAAGTACTAATGCTGTTTGATATCGGTGGATCAATGGATGCGCATATCGCTCAGTGTGAAAAACTGTTTAGCGCCGCTAAGACCGAATTTAAGACTCTGGAATATTTCTATTTCCATAATTGTCTATACGACTATGTCTGGAAAGATAATGTCCGTCGTTCCAGTTCGCGCATGAACACCTGGGATCTGTTCAATACCTATGGACGGGATTACCGGGTGATTGTAGTGGGTGATGCCAGCATGGCACCCTATGAGTTGAACTCCGTCGGTGGGTCGGTCGAATATATGAATGATGAGGCAGGACAGGTCTGGTTACAGCGTCTGCGTCAGCATTTTGATAAAACTGCTTGGCTCAATCCTGAAGAAGAAAAATACTGGCATTACACGCATACTATTGGCCTGATTAAGCAAATCTTTGAAGATCATATGTTTCCAATGACCTTAAAAGGTATTGAGGATATGACCAAATATCTGGCGCGTTGATTCCATTTATCTATAAGTGACTTTATCTATAGTTATTAGTGCTTTAAAACGAATTATTCTAGTATAAAGTAACTTGTTATACCTTATTCCAATATTCAGGAATTATTATGGCTCATCAAATTAATGGTATTGCGTTGCCCAATGAAGAGGGTTTCTTTGGTCAATATGGCGGTCAGTTCATTCCACCGGATCTAAAACAGGCCATGGATGACATCAATGTTGCCTATCAGGAAATCCGTCAAACTGAAGAATTCCAGAGTGAATTAAAAGACCTGTTTGCTAACTATGTCGGCCGTCCTAGTCCTTTGTTTCATGCTAAACGCCTTTCTGACCAGTTAGGTGGAGCACAGGTCTATTTAAAACGTGAAGACCTGAATCATACCGGTGCACATAAAATCAATCACTGCCTGGGTGAAGCAATGCTGGCGAAATACATGGGTAAAACCAAAGTCATTGCAGAAACTGGTGCAGGTCAGCATGGTGTGGCATTGGCCACTGCATGTGCCTTGGTGGGTATTCCATGTGAAATTCATATGGGCCAGGTGGATATCGAAAAAGAACATCCAAACGTCGTTAAGATGAAAATTTTGGGTGCTAAGCTGATTTCTGTGACGCGTGGTACAGCAACCCTTAAAGATGCAGTCGACAGTGCTTTTGAAGAATACTTGAAAGATCCGAAAAACTATATCTATGCGATTGGTTCGGTGGTAGGACCACATCCATTCCCAATGATGGTGCGTGATTTCCAGTCCATTATTGGCGATGAAATCAAGGTTCAAACCAATGAACGCTTCGGTGCAAACCCAGATTATGTGGTGGCATGTGTGGGTGGTGGTTCAAATGCTATGGGTGCATTCACGGCATTTCTAAATGATCCAGAAGTTAAACTGGTAGGTGTAGAGCCTGCAGGTCATGGCTTAAATACTGATAAGCATTCCGCAACGCTGACTTTGGGTAAACCAAGCCAGTTGCATGGTATGGCCTGTTATGTACTCGAAGATGAGCAGGGTGAGCCTTTACCTGTGCATTCGATTGCTTCTGGGCTGGATTATCCAGGCGTAGGGCCACAGCACAGCCTGCTGAAAGATCTAGGTCGTGTGGAATACACTACAGCAACAGATCAGGAGTGTCTGGATGCCTTTATGACCCTGTCACGCGTTGAGGGAATTGTGCCAGCATTAGAAAGTTCACATGCAGTGGCTTGGGCAATTCGTGAAGCGGGTAAACTGCCTAAAGAGACTAAGATTGTAGTGAATCTTTCAGGTCGTGGTGATAAAGACTCTGACTATGTCGCAGAGAAACTCGGTCTTTAATTTGATCTAATAATCAAAAAATCCCAGTCTTAAGGCTGGGATTTTTTATATCTAATCTGGTTTTGATATGACATTGTCATTTGTTTGTAATGACATTTTGAGTTTGAGTCTTAATTTACGTATTCAACTAAGAAAGAATTTTAGCCTGAAATATATTGTTGTAACTGATCAATCAGCTTACGTTGATCTTCCATTGCAGCTTTGACCAAGTCACCAATCGAAATCAGGCCAATCAGTTTGTCATTTTCAACTACAGGTAAGTGGCGTAAATGGCGGTCAGTCATTAATGCTAAGCAGTCTTCAACAGAAGTTGCAGAAGTCACGGTTATGACTTTAGGTGTCATAATTTCATTGACCGTGGTATCAAAAGAGGTTCTTTGCATCAATGCGATTTTACGGGTGTAATCACGCTCTGACAAAATGCCGACCACACTATCTTCGTGGGTAACGACCAGCGCCCCGATTCCTTTTTCTGCCATCAGGCTAATTGCTTCTAAAACTGTAGAGTCTGGACGGATGGTATAAACTGCCTGATGTACTTTATCACCGAGCACTTGTGCTACGTTGGTCATTCTATTGAGTCCTTTTTATCTAATTATTATTAGTCCTAGAGTATGTATCCAGCTGAACATCTCTAGGTGTCTATTTTATGTCTTTATAAATAACATGTTTTTAGGCAAAGTGCAGTCTTTGTTGTGAAAAAAACAGGTGACGCATCTGTGGAATGGATAACTTTAGTTTAGTGCCATTGCCGCTACATAAAGTAGGTGTCACGGCTAGTCGGGACAGTGTAGGTAACAAGTTGTTTTCGAAATCTTCCGGGTTGATTCTACGGGGTACATAACCTGGCCAATGTTCCTTGGCATAATTTTTGGCATCCAGAGAATTAAGCCAGAATGGAAAAATATAATCTTCCTGATCACGCATCATCGCCCAACCCTGATGATAGACGCCCCACAAAACGCCGCAATACATCATAGATTTGAGGATGGTCAGCCTCAAAAGAAAGTTTTTACAAATCGGATCGTATTGAATAATTTTTCGCATTGTCGTTAAAATAAAGTGCTATTAGAGTTCAGCTATATTCTAGAAAGTTCCAGTGAAATTACTGTTTCAGCTTTGCAAGCAATCGTAATAAATTATGTCTTAATTGCAGTATTTCGAAAAAATGGCATAAAAAAACGTCACCGAGGTGACGTTTCTTCAGGCTTGCATGGTGGCCATGTTCTGCCAGTATTGTGCTTTGAGTGAATCTCGTTCTACACGAAAACCCTGATAATACAGTTCAGCTAAAAAGAGAGCTGCTTTACCGTGACCGGCGCGCGCTGCATCTTCTAATTGTTTTACTGCATCGACAAAGTTCATTTGCGATTGAATGGTATTCACTGCATCTGCATACAGATGTTCCAAATCATGTTGAGAGATATTCTGCATAATATAAAAACTCCTTAATTTTAATTATGATTTCGGATAGACTTTTAAGTCTAAATACAAATATAACTTAGTATTATTAAACTAATATTACAGAATAATGGAAAAGTCAACTATATCAGCTTTCCTGTTTACTTAATTTATAGTTTGTACGATCAAACTATACACACTTGGAAGTTTGGTTGGTATAGATTTTAACAATAGAACAAAAGAAAAGGAGAACAACATGATGCAAAGAACTCTTGAAGGGCTCAGTTTTGATATGCCCCCAACAGCCAGTCAGATTACAGAATTGGCGCATGTACACCGTAAAAAACTGGATGAGGCAATTTATGACAAATATACCCATCTAGGTGATTACAGTCTGGCTCAACGTAAAGAAGTTTATGATTTTACCCGCGCTCTGGACGAAACCCAGCGTGCAGAATTTTATAGTCACTATAATGATGAATTAGTCCGAATTGCAGATGAAGATCGACTGCATCCACCTGAAGCAGAAGCCGGCTTGAGCAAGTTTGCAATTTTACTGGTCTTAGGTCTGGTGGCAATGGTCATTGCCTGGAGTGTGTACGAATTGTTGAAATCCTAACCGATTTATAGTCATATCGAGATGTGTATTTATACTGGTCATTCAATCTTTGACTTGAACTTCATGGGGCCCAGCCATACACTAGCTGCAACTTGAGGTAGTGTATGGCTATAGATAGCAAAAAATTAAGCGATTTTCTGAATAAAATTAAGCTTGAACAGATTTATAATGCGGTTGTTATTTTCATTGTGGCATTAATCTTATGCCTGGCTACATTTGCCATTTATCGTCCACTGACGACTTCCCAATTTAATTTACTTCAGCAACTTGCAGAACAGCAGAGCTTACCCCAAACCCAGGATATGGCTCAGACTTTGCTGCAACAGCAACGCATCCATCGCGGTCAATATCTTAAATTGATGCAGGCGTATCAGCAGGAATCTCTACGGGCTCGTCAGCTTCCGCCGGTTTCTGTGGATATGCCTTAGGTATTGGAATCGTATTCGGCAGTGGTGTAGAAGGATCTAACAGGTTCTGTTCCAGTCGTAGTTTTAATGCTTCTTTATCTAATTCTTGACTTACCACGACCAGTGTCAAGCGTTCTGGATGCAGATGTTTGCGCACGGCATTTTGCACATCTGCTGCGGTAATTTTGGCTAGACGTTCTGGATAGCGTGACAGATAGTCGGCTTGCTCTGCATAAAAGCCCATCGTGCCTAACTGGGCATTGATCGTGGCATTGCTGCTGTAATTATTCGGAAATGCTCTTAACATCCCGGCCTTGGTTTCTTCCAGTCGCTTAGTATCAATCGGCTGATTTACAAAGTTGATAAAAGCCTGATGTGCGACCTGAATGCTATCTAGCAATTGATCTTGTCTAGTGGAATAACGGAAGCTAAATATACCGGGTGCCTGACTAAAGCTGAATGTACTATAGGCACCATAGGTATAGCCGCGTTTTACCCTTAATTCCTGCATTAATACTGCATTAAATCCGCTACCACCAAACATGCGATTAGCCACTTCTAGAGCAAGCCGATCTTCAGTAAAACGGTTTGGTCCTAAGTGGCCGAAGGTCACATGCGCTTGGGATGAGTTATAAGGCAAATGCACGATATCAAAACCCGATTTTTCTTCAGGTTCAGCTAATGCAACAGCTTTCTGTCCTTGAGGCAAATTGCCTGCAATTCGTTCAGAAAGTTCCAGTGCCTGTTTAGAACTGAGTTTGCCGGTAATGGCAATATTCATGTTTTGTGCTACCAGAAACTGGTCGCGGAATTTTTTCAGTAAATCAGCCGTAATTTTTTTGGTACTGCCAATGGTGCCGGTAATGGGTTCGGCATAAGGATGCTGACCATACAATGCCCGATAAAACCGGATATCCATCAGTTTGCTTGGATTTTCCTGAAGCTGTTTTTGTCCTACTTGAGTATTGCTGAGTGCTAATTGAATACTGGAAGGCTTGAATGTAGCATTTTTGAGAACTTCCATCATCATGCCCAAAGCAGGTTCCATTTTCTTGGGATCTGACAAAGTTCGCAGGCGAACGACAAACATATCGCGATAAGCCTGTACGCTAAATTGTGCGCCTGTGGCATCAAAGACTGAAGCTACCTGTGCGGCCGTATATTTATCTGTTCCTTCGCGCATCAGTTTGGCTGCTGTGCTGGATAAGCCAAATAAACCTTTAGCAATTTCCTGATCTCGTGCTGATCCGGCATTAAAGGTCAGTTGAATATCGACCATAGGTAAATCACGGGTTTCAACAAATAAAGTGCGAACTTTGTAGTGATTATTCAGGTCATGAATAAAAGGTGCTTGAAATGCCTGCTTTTGATTAATGTTTTTTAAACTTTGCAGGAGAGGGATCGCTTGTAACTGACTGGGATTATCATTCAGATCAGGTTGGGTATCTAAATAATTTTCTGCCCAAAGGCTTGAACTGAGGCTTAAGCTGGTTAAAAGGATAAGAGAGCGAACTTTAGACATTGTAATAACCATTATTGAGCTTTCTGTTCAGGCAAAAGGTAGAGCGTACTTAAATTTTCACGGACAAAATAGGCATTAGCAACCCGCTGAATGTCCTCTGCACGGACACTGTCATAATGCTGAGGCAGTTCATCCATCAGACGGTAACTCAATCCGTTTACTTCAAGGTTTCCAATCATTTTGGCCTGTCCGCTCAGACTGTCCTGACTATAAATCAGATTTGAAATAAAGCGTGTGCTGATCCGTGCCAGTTCATGCTCAGAAATAGTTTCAGTTTTTAATAAATCAATTTCTTTCTGGATGGCCGTTTGTGCTTCTGCCAGGTTAACGCCTGGAGCCGGAAGTGCGGAAATACCAAACAGGCTATCTCCACGGTTATAAGGATCATAGGATACACTCACAGAAGTAAGCACTTTGCGGTCGCGAACCAGACGATCCTGCAACCGAGAAGAAATCCCACTATCCAGCAGGCTGCGAATAATGGTTAGAGCATAGGCATCTTGAGGATTCTTGGCGGTAGCTAGAGATTTCACATTCCAGGTCATATACAGATTAGGCACCTGAACATTGCTCTCAATTTCCATATGACGATAGCCTAAGCGCTCAAACTCGAGTACATCATTACGTGAGGGTGTGGGACGCGCCGGAATATCACCGAAATATTTCTGTACCTGAACGAGAGCTTCTTGCACATCTAAATCACCGACAATCACCAGAATGGCATTATTCGGGCTATACCAGTCTCGATACCATTTTTTAACATCACTCAGCTGAATATTATTAAGCGTTTTCATGTGACCAATCACGGGCTGACGATAGTGACTGGTGGGATAACTGATCCATCTAAAGCGTTCAAATGCCTGGGCACGCGGATTATCATCAGTACGCTGACGCCGTTCTTCCATTACCACTTTAATTTCCGGATCAAAATCTTGCTGGCGTAACAAGAGGTTGTTCATGCGGTCAGATTCGAGTTCGAGCGCCATCGGAAAATAAGCTTTGGGATAGAGCTGATAATAGTTCGTGTAATTGGTAAAGGTTGCGGCATTAATACTGCCGCCATAAATCCGGCTTAACCGGGTAAATTCATCATTGGGAACCTTGCTCGTGCCTTTAAACATCATGTGTTCCAAAGCATGAGAGACACCCAGAATATTGCCGGACTCGTCACTACTGCCGACTTTATACCAGATCTGTGTCATCACCATCGGGGAGCGGTGATCTTCCCGGATAATGACTTTTAAGCCATTACCTAAATAGGTTTCGATGGTGGTGCGGGATAATTCACTCTGGGTTGCGGCATGTACGGGGTTAAAACCGAAACTCAGGAGGAGTACAGCGGCTGGAGAAATCCGTTGTTTAATGATTCTGGATAAGGAGGAGATAGCAAAAAAAGATATGGACACAAAGTCTTCCAATGAATAGATATTTGTATTTAGGATTATTTTTCAGAAATCTTGTATTGAAAGCAACCAAACACTGTTATTTTTTGGTTGTTTATTCATGGATTGGATTGCCCGCTCAAAACACTGCAAGTTATGCTAGAATTCAATTTTTTAACGCAATGCTTTTCAAGGATTCGGCATGCAACAGCAATCTAATGGGCAAAACAAATTTTTGATTGATGCTGATATCGGAGATGATGATGTCACGTTACCGAGTTTACCTGCGGTTAATGTGCCAATTGTAGAAACACCAAGCGCAACTGCTGAGGTTTCTGCACCTGTAGCGACAGAAGCTCAGGAAGAAGAACCTGCTACAAAAGGCGGTTTCTTTAGCCGTATGAAAGAGGGTTTAACCAAAACCCGTAAAAATCTTGCCGATGGGATGGTCAATATCCTGATTGGTGGCAAAGAAATTGACGATGAATTATTAGAAGAAGTTGAAGAACAGCTTTTGGTTGCAGATATCGGTGTTGATGCGACTAAAACGATTATTGCCAATTTGACTGAACGTACTGCACGCGGTGACCTGATTTATTCTCACTCGCTGTATAAAGCGCTTCAGGAAGAACTGGTCGCTCTGCTGGCTCCGCGTGTAAAACCGCTGCATATCGATCCAAACAAAAATCCATATGTAATTCTGGTCGTGGGTGTAAATGGTGTAGGTAAAACCACGACCATTGGCAAGCTCGCAAAACGTCTGCAAGGCGAAGGTAAAAAAGTCATGCTGGCTGCGGGTGATACTTTCCGTGCTGCTGCAACTGAGCAGTTACAGATCTGGGGTGAACGCAACAATATAGCCGTCGTAGCCCAGGGTCATGGTGCTGACTCTGCTTCAGTCATTTTTGATGCTTTCGAAAGTGCACGTGCCAAAGGTGTGGATGTTTTAATTGCAGATACTGCAGGCCGTTTGCATAATAAAGGTCACCTGATGCAGGAATTGACCAAAGTTAAACGTGTCATGCAGAAGATTGATGCGACTGCGCCACATGAAGTGATGCTGGTGGTTGATGCAGGTACGGGTCAGAATGCCATTAACCAAGTTGAAATGTTTGATGAAGCAGTGGGTTTAACGGGTTTAACTATTACCAAGTTAGATGGTACTGCAAAAGGTGGTGTACTGTTTAATATTGCCAGCCGTACCCATGTACCGATTCGCTTTATCGGTGTAGGTGAGAAAATTGATGACTTACGTCCATTCTCAGCAAAATCATTCGTTGCTGCATTGTTTGAAACTGAAAAATAATTAATGCGGCTTGTGTCACATAAACTCCGCTAAATGCGGAGTTTTTTGTTTTTAAGAAGTTTGAATGCTCTAAAAAGCAGCATGAAAAAAACAGTAAATCCTGCCTACCTGAATAAACCCATTATAATTGTATGGGATTTGCCTGGTGATTGAAGTTCAGGCTATATGTAGAGGGTAGAAAATGGCATTACTCAATAAAATTGGGCAGGTATTAACAACTGACCTGACTAAGGATTTTAAATTTCCTAAAAAAAGTAAAGCAGTTGAAAATTTAGAATTCACTTTTGTTGAGAAATTAAAAAAGTGCCGTGGGACTTATCAGCTAGGTAAGCGTGTGCATTACAGTCAGGCTTATCTGACCGAGCTGATTCAGGAAGCTGTGCATAGTTGTCCTTCAGCCTATAATTCACAAAGTGCACGCATTATCGTGCTATTTGCCGATTCACATCATCAATTCTGGAATATTGTGAAAGACATTCAACGCCAGCATGTGCCGGCATCGGTCTATGAAGGGATTAGAATCAAGCTGGATCAATGTGCAAATGCCTATGGCACGATTCTATTCTATGAAGATCAGCGTGCCATTCAGCAATTACAGAAAAAGATTCCATTTAGTGCCGATGATTTTCCACTGTGGTCAGAGCAGACTTCTGGCATGGTACAGTTTGCTGCGTGGACTGCGCTGGCAGATGCTGGTCTAGGTGCTTCTTTGCAACATTATAATGCGCAGATCAATCACCCTGTAGCTGAGCATTTTAAGATTGATGAAAACTGGTTGCTACGTGCTCAGCTCTGTTTCGGTTCAATTGAAGAAGCAATAGAAGATAAAATTGAGTCTGTAAACCCAGACAGCTTCCAGGTATTTAGCTAAGACCTGTGATTCTTGAAATTAGTATGTGCTAAAGTGACTGATACAAAGGATCAACCTTAACATCTCTGAGAATGTTCTATAAATAAAACACATTGTTATCGAAATAAGACTGTTTTGGGCAGTGAAAATGCTTAGGATGATCTTATCGGTTTTAAATAATCAGAATAGAACGAGGTGAGATCATGGCATTTCTGGATCATATTAAAAAACGCCGTAGTATTTATGCTATTGGGAAAAATGTCAGCCTGGATCAGGCAGAAATTGAGAACATCATTAAAGAGGCGGTGAAACATAGTCCATCATCTTTTAACTCGCAATCTTCACGCGTGGTGATTTTGTTTGGTCAATCACATGATACTTTCTGGCATATTGTGCGTGAAACTTTACGCGACCTGGTGTCAGCAGATGCTTTTGAGGCTACCAATAGCAAAATAGATGGTTTTGCGGCAGGTTATGGAACTGCACTGTTTTATGAAGACCAGAATGTCATTAAAGGAATGCAAGAAAAATTTGCGCTATATGCAGATAATTTCCCGATCTGGTCAGAGCATGCCAGCGGTATCGCTCAGTTTGCAACCTGGACAGCTTTGGCTGAACATAATATTGGTGCATCACTACAGCATTACAATCCGATCATTGATGAAGAAGTGGCGCAAACTTTCAGTATTCCATCGAACTGGAAGCTTCGTGCTCAATTGGTATTTGGTTCAATCGAAGCCCCTCCAGGTGAAAAAACCTTTATGGATGATGCAGAACGATTTAAGACCTTTGCATAATCGATTTAGAGATGAGAAAGAAGTACTGTTAAGTACTTCTTTTTTTATGTGTGATATAGCAGAAATCAGAAGATAGATAGTCTGATAAATGCTGAGTAAAGTACTGTAGAGACAAAGCATTTGTCATAGAATTGTCATTTATACACGGCATAGTGCAATGAAAATTTTATATATTAACCAGAATGAGTGAGTGACATGGATTTACGTATCACAGCAGCTGTAGTTGCATTATTGAGCAGCACATCAGCTTTTTCAGCCGTGACATTAACCGTACCTGAAGAAATCAAGATAATCGCAGTGAATGATCAGGAAGTACGTTCAGGTCTATTACGCTCAGATCAAACTTATAAACTGGATGCTGGTACGAATGCGATTAGTGTTCGCTATACTGAATTTTTCCAGCACAATGACAATTCTCATGACATTTTAAAATCTGGCGTAGTAACTGTAAAAACTCCAGAACTTAAAGATGGTGAAGCTTATAAATTGGCTTTAATTAACGCGCCTAAAAATTTTGATGAAGCGAAAAAATATAAAGATCAGCCAATTATTGGTTTATATGATGCAAAAAATCAGCTTCTGGTTCAGCAGGCGGGAGCAAAAGATGCAGCGAAACCATTACTAGGGCAAAGCGTTTTAGGAAAATCTGTGGATTTGACAACGAATAAAGTAATAACTCCAACAAATCAGCCGGCAGCGGTCTACACTCAAACTGCAAGTACACCGAATATTGCTACTGCAAACGTTCAGGAAAATGCATCAGTTGGTCAGCTTGATCAGCAATTAATTCAGTTATGGAAGCAGGCATCTAAAGCTGAACGACAAAAATTTATGAATTGGCTTGGCGAGCAGGAAAATTAAAATTTATTGTTCAATATTAAAAGGGATCGTATGCAACGATCCCTTTTAATAAAAACTAAACCAGTCGAAATTCACATTTGCTTAAAATTTCAGGCCAAAAGTGACTGGAAAAAAGCATTAAAACTGCTAAAAATAGCAATTCAGATTAAAAAATAAACGTACAATGCGCTTTTTTGAATATTTTTAAGAAAAGCTCTTGCACTGGTTCGGAAACTGTATAGAATACGCAGCACACCAACGCAATGCATGAAACGAAACGTTAAGTGGTTGGGTTGGAGCTTAAAACTGACGAGGTTTTAAGTAAGATCATTAAGAGATTATGA